>JBBEBQ010000006.1 GCA_040882285.1 Gemmatimonadaceae bacterium | reverse complement strand
CGTTGCGTCGAATTAAACCACATGCTCCACCGCTTGTGCGGGCCCCCGTCAATTCCTTTGAGTTTCAGCCTTGCGGCCGTACTCCCCAGGCGGGGCACTTAACGCGTTAGCTCCGGCACCGAAGGGGTCGTTCCCCCCGGCACCTAGTGCCCATCGTTTACGGCGTGGACTACCAGGGTATCTAATCCTGTTTGCTCCCCACGCTGTCGCGCCTCAGTGTCAGCCATTGCCCAGCAGATCGCCTTCGCCACCGGTCTTCTTCCGGATCTCTACGCATTCCACCGCTACACCCGGAATTCCATCTGCCTCTGCAATGCTCCAGTCAAGCAGTCGGCACGGCAGATCCGGGGTTGAGCCCCGGACTTTCACCACACCCTTACCTGACCACCTACGCGCCCTTTACGCCCAGTGATTCCGGACAACGCTCGCACCCTCCGTATTACCGCGGCTGCTGGCACGGAGTTAGCCGGTGCTTCCTCACTCGATACCGTCAGGCGAGCTAAAGCTCGCTATTCGTCTCGAGCAACAGTGGTTTACACCCCGAAGGGCGTCATCCCACACGCGGCGTCGCTGCGTCAGCCGTTAGGCCATTGCGCAATATTCCCCACTGCTGCCTCCCGTAGGAGTCTGGGCCGTATCTCAGTCCCAATGTGGCTGGCCATCCTCTCAGACCAGCTACCCGTCGTAGCCTTGGTGAGCCGTTACCTCGCCAACTAGCTGATAGGCCGCGAGTCCCTCGATTTGCCCCGGAGGTTTCCTCTTCTAGAGATGCCCCAAGAAGAGCGTATGCGGTATTACCCGGGCGTTGGCCAGGCTATCCCCCACAAATCGGCAGGTCACTCACGTGTTACGCACCCGTTCGCCGGTTACCCATTGCTGGGTCCCCATGACTTGCATGTGTTAAGCACGCCGCCAGCGTTCGTCCTGAGCCAGGATCAAACTCTCCAATAGTTGAAAAGCTTGGGCTCTTCGAACAGCTGTCGTCCGCTGTCGCGTAGACAGCGTATCCGAATCACTTTGAATGTTTTATTCAGGTCTTCTCTCCCCGGAACCCTGAACGGCTCCGGATCAACGAGTTCGCCTCGCACATCCATCGATTCTCACAACTTCGATTTTCAATAAGCTGTGGCAGCCACTTGGTGACCACCTTCTCCAAAACCGCCCCATTTCTGTGGCAGCCTTGTAACATAACTAGACCGAACCTGCCGGTCAAGTGTTTGAGTAACTTTTTTTCCGGATTTCCGCCCCCAAACAGCGCTCGTGAAAGCAACCAAAAGGGGGATTCTCATTCTAGTCGATTCCGACCCTCAATTCAACCCCTCGATCCCAAGCCGATTTCGACTCGGGGACGGACCAAAACACCCGCTCGGGCGTCGAGTTCCAAGGGTCCAGCGCTGCGAGCGGTCAGCAAGTAGCCGACAGCTACCAGCCAAGTGGAACGGAAGGTCAAAATCGCCGGCAGCTCGCAGCCGGCAGCTTCCCGCTGGTAGCTCGCAGCTTGGCTGTTCTAAGTTGCAGTTCATGATTCTCGTCGGCCCGGCGGGTTGGTCGTACAAGGATTGGTACGGCAAGGTTTACCCGTCGCCGAAGCCGAAAAGCTTCGACGAGCTCGCATACCTCGCCCGCTACTTCGACACCGTCGAGGTCAACTCGAGCTTCTACGCGCCGATGCGCTCCGCGCAAACGTCGGCCTGGATCGAGCGCACCGCCCACAACCCCCGCTTCCTCTTCACCGCCAAGCTCCTCGGCAGATTCACCCACGCGCGCGACAGCGCATGGACCCGGGAGGACGTCGCCTCGGTGCGCGACCCGCTCCAGCCCCTGCTCGCCGCCGGGAAACTCGGCGCGCTACTCGCGCAGTTTCCCTGGTCGTTCCGCCGAACGGGCGAGAATCGCGCATGGCTCGCGCGGCTCACCGACGCATTCGCGGACCTCCCTCTCGTCGTCGAGATCCGCCACGCGTCATGGAACACGCCCGAGTTCTTCGATTCGCTGCGCGAGCGCGGCGTCGGCTTCGTCAACATCGACCAGCCGCCGAACACCGGAATCGAGCCGACAGAGAGAGCCACGGCTCCGGTCGCGTACATCCGGCTCCACGGCCGGAACCTCGACAGCTGGTTCCGCGCCGACGCCGGCGTCAACGAGCGCTACGACTATCTGTATTCCGCCGAGGAGCTGACGCCGTGGCGCGAGCGCGCCCTCCACCTCGAACGTGAATCCAGGCAAGTGTTCGTCATCACGAACAACCACTTCGAGGGAAAAGCGGCGGCCAACGCGGCGATGCTGAAGGCACAGATCCAAGGCGAGCCCGCGCCCGTGCCCCTTACTCTATTCGATGCGTATCCAGATGTATTGCAGGAGCTTACACGACCGCTTTAAACCACTTCCTCAGCCGATACCTGCCCGCGCCCGCCAGGCTCTGGAACCAGCCGGCATCACATTCCGTAGTGCACCCATCCTCACCGGAGAATTCAGTGGCGAACAACAACGGCGCGACCGTGATCAGGCATGGCATCAGCTTCGGCTCGGCGCTGGCGATCGCGATCTCGTGGAGCGTCAACAAGTCGATCTTCTGGGCGATCATCCACGGCATTCTGTCGTGGCTGTACGTGATTTACTACGTCCTCACCCGCTAGCCGGTCGACCTCCCTGCCGCACCGCCCGGAGGCCGAGGCGGAGCCAGTCCGATAGCTCCGGGTCTTCAGCGATGACGTCCGCCGACACCACCACCCAGGTAGTCATCGGCCGCTCGTCGCCCGGCGCGAACGGCCGCACGCCGGCGAGCGCGAGGCACCGCTCGTAGTCCGAACGCGGGAGCTTCACGATCAGCTCCTCGTCGAAGACGATCGCGAAAGTCGAGCGCGACGCGAGAAAGCCGCGTCCGCCGAACACGTTGCGCTGGCGCACGCTGCGCTCGCCGAGCGTCGCGAGTGCGTCCTCGACTCGCGCCGCGAGCCCCGCGTCGTACGCCATCAGTGCGGCCCGCCATTCATTGAAGTTGTAAGTTAGCGGGCGTGGAAGACGCGATCGTCGTCATCGCCAATCCGGCCGCGGGTGGCGGCCGCGGCGCGAAAGTGCTGGACGACGTCGTGCGGGCGACCTCGTCGCGAAGGGACGTCGTCGTCCGAGTGACCAGTTTGCCCGGCGACGAGACCAGGCTCGCGCACCGCGCGGTCGCGCGCGGCGCGAGCGCTCTAATTGCCGTCGGCGGCGACGGGACGTGGAGCAAGGTCGCGGCCGCGCTGCTGGTGAGCGAGCGGCGTCCGCCCCTCGCGCTGATCGCCGCTGGCACCGGCAACGACTTCGCCAAGACCGTCGGCGCGCCGGCGCGCGACATCCGGCGCACGCTCGAGCTGATGGACGCCGGCGAGACGAGGCGCGTGGACGCGGGCACGGTGGAGGGGCGATTCTTTCTCGTGTGCTGCGGCTTCGGCTTCGACACGGCGGTGCTGCAGCGGATGCAGTCCGTGCGCGGTCTGCGAGGCAGCGCGCGGTATCTGTACGCCGCGCTGCGCGAGCTGCCGGCGTATCCCGGATTCGAGGTATCGCTCGCAGGCATCGCCGGGTCGGAGCGGCCGAGTAATGCGCCGCGGCGGCTGTTGCTGCTCGTGATAGCGAACGCGCAACACTACGGCGGCGCGTTCAAGATTGCGCCGCACGCGGACCTGGGCGACGGCCTGCTCGACGCGATCGCGCTGGCGCCGCTGGGAACGCTCGCGCGCGCGGGACTCCTGCTCTCGGCCACGGGCGGCCGGCACGTATGGTCGCGGGCCGTCACGGAATACCAGCAGCCGTGGTTCGACCTCAAGTTCCCCGCGCAGCCGATGTACAATCTGGACGGAGATCTGTATCAGGCGCGGTCGAGGATACTCCGCGTGGAATGTCTCCCAGGGGCGTTGGAGGTATTCGCTTAACTGCGCTGCGTGCAGCGCAGTTAGCCCGTTAAACCCTTTCCCCTATTGACAGTTACCGCCCAAAGACTATCGTCGGGCGGTCGCAATTCGGTTGCGCGGCCTAACCCGATCGCCGTCCTCCATTGGAGATGAGCATGTCAATGAGCGCCCGTCGATTCCTGCAGCTCGCGGCACTAACGGCAGTCACGCTGTGCGGCGGCTCGACGCTGCTCGCGCAGGCCGGTACCGGCGCCATCGCCGGCACGGTCACCGATCAGTCCTCCTCGGCCCCCATCGCGAACGCGCAGGTTCGCGCGGTCAGCGCCGGCGGCGTCGAGACCACTGTCAGCTCCGGTGCGGACGGATCGTATCGCATCGCGGGCCTGGCGCCGGGATCCTATCTGGTGTCGGCGCGCGTCCTCGGGTACCGACAGTCGCCCGCGATCCGGATCGAAGTAGTGGCCGACCAGACGGCGCAGCACACGATCGAGCTGAGCGGCACCATGCCGGCGCTGCAGGAGATCGTCATCACCGCTTCGCGAGCTCCGGAGAAAGTGATCGACGCGCCGGTGAGAGTCACCGTGATCGGCACCGAGGAGATCGAGACCCGCCCGTCGCTCAGCCCGACCGACCACCTTCGCGCGGTCCCGGGAGTCGACATCATCAAGGGCGGACTGGTGCAGGCGAACATCGCGGCGCGCGGCTTCAACGGGGCCTTCAGCGGCTCCCTGCTCATGCTGCAGGACAACCGCTTCGCGACCGTCCCGTCCCTGCGCGTCAATGTTCCGTTCCTGCTGACTTCCACCAACGAGGACATCGAACGGATCGAAGTAGTGCTGGGTCCGGCCGCGGCGCTGTACGGGCCGGGCGCCGCGAACGGCGTGCTGCACGTGATCACCAAGTCGCCGTTCTCCTCGCCGGGGACGAGCCTCACGTTCGATCTCGGCGATCGCTCCACGTTCCGGCGCGCCGTCCGCACCGCGGGCGTTTTGGGCCCGGTGTTCGGCTACAAGCTGTCGTTCGAGAAGATGTCGGGCAAAGAGTGGCGCTATGAAGACTTCGTCAACGAGAACCTGCCCGTGCTGCGACCCGATCCGTCGGGCGCCATGCTATTGACCGCCGTGCAGCGGAACTTCGACGTCAATCGCTCGGCAGGAGAGGCTAGATTCGATTTCCGGCCGACCGCGAGCACCGAGTTCATCGGCTCCTACGGGATGGCCGACATCGGCAGCGCGCTCGAGCTGACCAGCACGAGCGGCGTCGCGCAGGTGCGCAACTGGAAGTACGAGCACTATCAGGCGCGCTTCCGCCACAAGTCGTTCTTCGTGCAGACGTTCCTGAACCGCAGCAACTCCGGTAACGAGGACAGCCTCGACGCGGCCGGCACGTTCCTGCTCCGCACGGGCGCGCCTATCGTCGACAAGTCCACGCTCGTCGCGACCCAGGTGCAGCACAGCCTGTCGACGGGGCGCGGCCTGCGCTTCATCTACGGCGCGGACTTCATCAAGACGAACCCGGTGACCGAGGGCACGATTCACGGCCGCAACGAGGACAACGACGACGTCACCGAGACGGGCGGGTACGTGCACGCGACGCAGAGCCTCGGACCCCGCTTCGAGGTGCTGGGCGCGCTGCGCGTGGACAAGCACAGCAAGCTGACGGACAACACGGTGTCTCCGCGCGCGGCGCTGGTGTTCAAGCCGACGGAGAACCAGAACGTGCGCCTGACGTACAACCGCGCGTTCAACAATCCGGCGACGTTCCAGTTCTCCATCGATCTCGCGCAGGCGAGACTCACGCCTTTGCCGTACACCATTCGCGTGCGCGGGAACGAGCACGGCTACGTGTTCCGGCGCGACTGCGCGGGCGGGATCGGCACGCTGTGCATGAAGTCGCCGTTCACGCCGGCCACCCTGGGAGGCCAGGCGCAATTCATTCCCGCCAATGCCGCGGCCATGTGGCAGGCAGCCCTCGCCGTGGCCTCCGGTGGCCTGCCACCGGCGCTGCTTCCGCTGCTGCGCAGCCTCAATCCGACATCCGCCCAGATCGGCACAAACCTTCGCACGCTCAACGTCGCAACGCGGGCGTTCGACCCGGCCGATCCCTCTTTCGTGCAGGACCTGGATCCGTTGAAGGTCACGAGAAACGAAGTCATCGAGCTCGGCTACAAGGGCGCTGTGTCGAGCCGCTTCAGCATGGGGCTCGACCTTTGGTATCAGAGAAGGTTCGACGTGCGCACTACGGCGCTCGCCACGCCCAACATCTTCCTCGATCAGGCGTCGATGACAGCGTATCTGACCGGCGTCTTTACCGCTGCAGGCCTTGGTCCCGCCGCGGGACCGACCGCGGCTGCGGTCGCAGGCGGTCTCACTCAAATCCCGCTCGGCACGGTCGTGCCGGACGATCCGCTCTCCGACAAGGCGGATCTCCTGTTCATCTATAGAAACGTTCCCGGCACCACCAACGTGCACGGCGCGGACCTGTCGTTCGACCTGGGCCTGAGCGAGCGGTGGTCCATGCTCGGCACGTACTCGTGGGTCAGCGACGTGCTCTTCCCCACCCCCGCCGGCGTCCAGCAGATCACGCTCAACGCCGCCGACAACAAGGCCAGCCTGACCGCGCGCTACAACGATCGCGACCGCGGCTTTAAGGCCGAGCTGCGCGGCCGCTACGTCAACGCGTTCCCGGTGAACGACGGCGTGTGGGTGGGCGAGGTTCCGGTCAACGCGATGGTGGACGCGGGCTTCACGATCGGGATCCCCACGACGGACGGCCGCGGCCTGTTCTCACTGAACGCTACGAACCTGTTCGACAACGAGCGCCGCAGTTACGTGGGCGTGCCCGAGATCGGGCGGATGGTGATGTCGAGGATTCAGTACACGTTCTAACGGCGGCGGGCTTCACAGCGGTTGCCGGGGAATCCAAGTTTGGAGTGTGGCAGTTAGGAGTTCTCAGTTAGGAGTGGCTACTGCTTACTGACTCCTCCCAACTGTCACACCCCAGACTTGGATCCCTTCTCAAAATCCCCGGACCATATGCGCTCCCGTCTCCTCGTATCCCTCACTCTCCTCACCCTTGCATGCGCGCCCGGCGTTCCTACAGGCCGGGTCGCCCCCGCCGCCGCGTACGACGTCGTCATCTCCAACGGCAAGATCGTCGACGGCACCGGCAACCCATGGCACTACGGCGACGTCGGAGTGCGCGGCGACAGGATCGTATACGTCGGGCCGAAAGGGTCGCTCGCGCGCGCGCGGGCCGGCGAGAGGGTGGACGCGGGGGGCATGGTGGTCGCGCCCGGCTTCATAGACATCCAGAGCCACTCCTGGACGCCCCTGCTCACGGGCGACGGCCGCGTGATCAGCAAGATCACCCAGGGCGTAACCAGCGAGATACTCGGCGAGTCCACCACGCCCGCGCCGCTCAACGCGACCGCGGCGGAGAACTACGGCGTGAGCATCACCGACACGTCCGCGCGGTCGCGGCTGTACGCGACGTTCGCCGGCCCGCGCGGCTTCGACGCGTGGCTGTCCGCGCTCGAGCGCCACGGCAACTCGGTGAATGCCGGGTCATATCTCGGCGCGAGCACGGTGCGCGCCTACGCGAAGGGGCAGACGCCGGGACCCGCGACCCCAGCCGAGCTGGACACGATGCGAATGGTCGTGCGCGACGCAATGGAGGACGGCGCGTTCGGCATCTCGACCGCGCTCATCTACCCTCCCGGCAGCTACGCGACGACGGAGGAGCTCGCGGAAATGGCGCGCGCCATGGCGCCGTACGGCGGGACGTACATCACGCACATGCGCAGCGAGGGCAACCGGCTGCTCGAAGCGACCGACGAGGCGCTCTACATCGGACGCTACGGCGACGTCCCCGTCGTGATCTATCACCTGAAGGCGTCCGGTGGCCGCGCCAACTGGCCGAAGGCGCGCCTGGTCGTAGCGAAGATCGACTCCGCGCGCGGCGCCGGGCAGGACGTCACCGCGACCATGTATCCGTACCCGGCGTCGGGCAACAACCTCTCGGCGGGCATTCCCGATTGGGCGTCCGCCGACGGCAAGCTGCTGGAGAACCTGCGCGACTCGACGCTGCGCGCGCGCATGGTGCGCGAGATGATCGTCCAGGAGGAGGACGACGGCGACCCGTTCGACGGTCCGGAGTCGCGCATGGTGATCGGACTCGACGCGCCGGATCTCAAGCGCTTCGAGGGGATGCGTCTCAAGCACATCGCCGACTCGCTCGGGCGGCACTGGGCCGAGACTCTGATCGACATCGTGATCGCGGAGGAGGACAACGTCAGCCAGATCACGTTCGGCATGTCCGAGGCGAACGTGGCGATGCAAATCGCGCAGCCGTGGGTGATGATCGGCACCGATGCCGGCGGATTCGATCCCGAGCGCTCCACTCGCCTGGTTCATCCGCGCGCGTACGGCTCGTATCCACGCCTACTCGGCAAATACGTGCGGGAAGAAGGGGTGCTTCGCCTGGAGGACGCCGTGCGGAAGATGTCGTGGGCGGTCGCACAATCGCTCGGTGTCAGGGAACGCGGGCTGCTCAAGGAAGGGAGCTTCGCCGACGTCATCATATTCGATCCCGCGACGATCGCCGACCGGGCCACGTTCACGCAGCCGCACCAGCTTTCCGTGGGCGTGCGCGACGTCTGGGTGAACGGAGTCCGCGTCCTGCGCGACGGTGCGCACACCGGCGCGACTCCGGGACGCGCGCTGCGCGGGCCGGGCTGGGAACGGCAGTGACTAGTGACTAGTGGCTAGTGACTAGTGACTAGTGACTAGTAGCTACCTGATCTTCCCCGCACTTCCGCTGTTACGACCGACCAGCTACTAGTCACTAGTCACCATTAGAGGAACGCCATCATGAAAGTGCAGCTGCTCGCTCTCGCAACCGTCTTGTCAGCTTGTGGAGGCTCCGGCCCGCTCCCCCGTCCGCCCGCGCCGTTTGCCGGAGACAGCGCCGGCTTCGTGACGATGCTCGGCACCGACACGACGGCGCTGGAGCTGTTTACCATCCGCGGCAACACGCTCGAAGCCGAAGTCGTCAGCCGCACGCCGCGTACTGCCGTGCGGCGCGTCCGCATGAGCTGGGACAGCGACGGGCGCATCACGTCGTACGAGACCAGGCTCCGCGGTCCCGAGGCGCACCGCGATTCGGCGCGCGCGGTTACCACATGGGCGGTAGCCGGCGACTCGATCTCCGTCACGAACGTCGCCGGTACGCGCACGCAAACGTCCAGGATGGCGAACGGGAACGTCTCGACGGTCCTCGAGCTCCCGGCATACTCGACGCTCGCGGTGCTCGCGCGGAACGCGCTCGCTCACGGCGACACGCTGGTCTACGCGCAGTTCGGCGGCGATCCGCTGCCCTTCACGGTCCGCATGGAGTCTCCGGCGACGTATTCCTTCACCGCGCCACAGCTCGGCACCGTGCTCATTCAGCTCGACGCGGTCGGGCGCGTGCACCAGATCGACGCGCGCAGGTCCACGGTCGGCGCGTTGGTCAGGCGCGTCGCGACGGTGAATCTCCCGGCGTGGATCAGCGACTACGCGGCGCGTGACGCGGCCGGCCGCGGGCTTGGCCCGCTCTCGCCGCCGGACTCCGTCCGGGCAACGGTCGGAGGTGCCAACGTAGCCATCAACTACCAGCGCCCGTCCAAGCGCAGCCGCGTGATCTTCGGCGGCGTGGTGCCATGGGACGCCGTGTGGCGCACCGGCGCCAACACCGCCACGTCGTTCAGGACGGACCGCAACCTGATCATCGGCGGCGTGTCCGTTCCCGCGGGCTCGTACACGCTCTGGTCGATCCCCGGCCGTACGGGGTGGCAGCTCGTGATCAACAAGCAGACCGGCCAGTGGGGCACCGTCTACAACCAGGATCAGGACCTCGCGCGCATCCCCATGACGGTCGAGCGCCTCGCGTCGCCGGTGGAGCAGTTCACCATAGACATCGACAACGGCCGCCTGTCACTCGCCTGGGACGACACCCGCGCCTGGGTGCCGATAGCGGTAGCGCCCTAGCGCACGCCCCGCAGTTCCCTCCGGCCGCACTCAGGGCAGCGAGCGCACCCCGCCTGGCTTTGGCTGCGGCGGCCTTCGAGGAGTCAAGTGCCGTTTGCCGGTTGGGTGTCCCCGAAGGTCGCGTCTTAGCGGCGCGCAGCGCCGCGTAGCGACCGCAGGGGGATACCCATCCGGCAAACGCGCACAGGGACCCAAACGCAAACCGACCCGCGCAGCCGGAAAAAGCCACGCGGGTCGTGCGCGAGAAGTGCGCCCAGTAGGAATCGAACCTACAACCTGTCGATTAAGAGTCGAATGCTCTGCCAGTTGAGCTATGGGCGCAAAACGCTGCTGCTTTCATTTCATATGGCGCGCCAGGAGGGACTCGAACCCCCGACCCGCAGCTTAGAAGGCTGCTGCTCTATCCAGCTGAGCTACTGGCGCGAATTATCGGGGTAACCACGAAGGCTAGTTTGTTTTGGCAGTCATGTCAATCATGCGCGACGTTCCGGCGCCGTCGCCGTCGAGCACCTCGCGCACGATCGTCACGAGCTTCTCTATGGCGAACGGCTTCTCGATGAGGATCGCGCCCGGTGGAACCGCCGACTCCGCCGACATGGAGTCGGGCGCGTACCCGCTCAGGAAGACGATCTTGAGATCCGGGAGCTGCTGCCACAGCCGCCGCGCCAGCTCGGGTCCGCCCATCGCCGGCATCATCACGTCGGTCAGCACCAGCGATATCCTGGCGGGGTCCTCCAGCGCGAGCTTGAGCGCTTCCGCGCCATTGGACGCTTCGATCACGTTGTATCCCTGCGACAGGAGCGTCCGCCTGACGACCTTGCGCACCATCTCCTCGTCCTCGACCAGAAGGACCGTCTCATCGCCCGCCTTCGGCCGCACCGCCGGCGTGCCCTCGAGCGACGTGACCGCCGGGGCAACCACTCGCGGGAGGTAGATGCGGAGCGTCGAGCCGACTCCGCGTCTGGTCTCGAGATCGATGGAGCCGCCGGCCTGCTTCACGATCGTGTACACCATCGCGAGCCCGAGCCCGGTTCCCTTGCCGATCTCCTTGGTCGTGTAGAACGGATCGAACGCGCGCGCTCGCGTTTCCGGAGTCATCCCGGTTCCGGTGTCGCGCACGGTCAACACGGCGTACTCGCCCGAAGGAACCGCGGATGCCTGCGGATCGCCGGCCTCTACTTTCCTGCGATCCGTCGAGACTTCGACGACCCCGCCGTCCTGCAGCGCGTCGCGCGCGTTGAAGACGAGGTTCATCAGCACCTGCTCGAGCTGCGCGCGGTCGATCTTCACCAGCGGCGCCTTGGTGGACGTCCTGATCCTGAGCTCCGACGTCTCGCCGATCACGCGCCGCAGCAAGCCCTGCGAATCGATCACGACTTCGTTGAGATTCACCACCCTCGGATCCTCGGCGCGCCGCTGAGTGAAGTTCAGGAGCTGCCGCGTGAGTCCGGCCGCCTGGCTCGCGGCGCGCCGGATCTCCGTGAGGTTCTCGTGAATCTGCAGCTGCGACGGGATCGCGCTCACGATCAGATCCACGTTGCTCGTGATGACCGTCAGCAGGTTGTTGAAGTCGTGCGCCACGCCCCCGGCGAGCTGGCCCATGGCTTCCATCTTCTGCGCCTGCACCAGCTCCGCCTCCAGCGCGTGCTGTTGCGTGATGTCGCGCGAAGCCGAGACGATTCCGCCGATGGCGGGATCGTGGAGCAGGTTCCGGGCGCGGGCCTCCAGCAGGCGCCAGCCGCCGTTCTTGTGCCGGCAGCGCAGCGTCACATGGAGAGTGGCGCCGGGCTCCGCGGCGATCCGTTCGAACGCGCGCACCGCTTCCGGCAGGTCCTCCTCGTGCACGAAGTCGAACACCGGCCTCCCAACCAGCTCGGAGGATTCGAATCCGAGCACGTTGCCGTAGCTCTCGCTGGCGTAGCCGAACCGCCCTTCCGCGTCGATGATCGCGATGGCATCGGAGGCATTCTCGATCAGCGAGCGGAACCGGCGCTCGTTGTCGCGCAGCGTGCGCTCCGCGATCTTGCGATCCGTAACATCGAACATCGAGCCCATCATCCGCACCGGATTCCCAGCGCCGTCGCGGCTGATGAATCCGCGGTCGAAGACGTGCGCGTACGTGCCGTCGCCCCGCCGATACCGGTACTCCGCCGCCCAGAACTGCCCGCGGCCGGCAATCGCCTTGTGGATGCCCGTCACGACCTCGTCGCGCTCGTCCGGATGTATGTGGGCCATCCACCATTCGATGCTGTCCACGGGCTCGTCCGCGCCGTAGAGGAGCAGCGTCCGCACGGAAGGGCTGAACTGGAGAGCGTTGGTTATGAGGTTCCAATCCCACACCACGTCACTCGCCCCCGTGTCATCCGGATCGGGGAGCGCCGGCGTCGATACGTCAGCTGCCATGCGGAGAATCTACGGTTTTCCTTCAGGGAGCGCCTGGCGAACGGTCACTCGAAGGCGGCGAGGCGCGCCCCTGCGTCGCTCCACTCCTCGAGCGAACGGTCCAGCTCCACCTTCAGCTCCTCCAGCTGCACGCCGAGGCGCCCGGCATCGGCCGGTCCGTTCGCGCGCGTGTACAGCTCCGGGTTCCCCAGCTCCGCGGTCACCAACGCGATCCTCGCTTCGAGCACGCTCACGCGCGCTTCGGCTTCCTCGAGCCGGCGGCGGAGCACGCGCTCGTCCGATCGCTGGCCGCCGCTGGTCCCGGGCTTCACGGCGCGCTTGTCCGCGCGCGCGACGCGCTGGCGCTCGTGCAGCCGGTTGAGCGCCTGCTCCTCCGAGGCCTGGACCCGCGCCGCGTGCTCCCGCTCCGCGCTCACCTCCTCCCACTCCGAGAAGCCGCCCGGGAACTCCGTGATCCGCGCGTCGTGCAGCACCCAGACCTTGCTCGTAAGGGCGCGCAACAGCTCGCGGTCGTGGCTCACGAGCAGCACCGTCCCGTCGTAGCGCTCGATGGCGTCCTCCAGCGCCTCGATTGATTCGACGTCGAGATGATTGGTCGGCTCGTCCAGGATCAGCAGGTTCGCGCCGGACAGCATGAGCATCGCCAGCGCTACGCGCGCCTGCTCCCCGCCCGAAAGCGAGCCAATGCGCCGCTGCACCTCGTCGCCGGAGAATCCGAAGCGGCCCAGATGTCCCTGCACGAGCCGGCGCTCCCACGTCGGGCGCAGCTCGGCGATGCAGTGATAGATGGAGCTGTCCGCGGACAGCTGGGACAGATCCTGCCGATAGTGCGCCGCCGCGACCGTCCCGCCGGTCCGCAGATCCCCGCCGGCGAGCGGGTGATCGCCCAGCAGTGTCCTGATGAAAGTGGATTTGCCGCTCCCGTTCGGCCCGATGAAGCCGAGCACGTCGCCGCGCATCACCACGCCGGTGAAGTCCCGCACGAGAGTGCGAGTCTCCACCGCGACGTCAACGTGGGCGGCCGACACGACCCGGTCTCCCCCGCGCTCCTTCACCTCGAACCGCAGCGCCATCGTCGCCTCGTCCCCCACCGGGGGACTGAGTCGTGGCATGCGCGCGAGCAGTTTTCGCCGGCCCTTTGCCTGGCGGGTGTTCTGTCCGGCGAGGTTGCGGGCGATGTAATCCGTCTCCCTGGCGATCTTGCTTTGTTGCTGCGCGAACTGCCGCTGCTGCGCGAGGCGCCGCTCTTCGCGCTGCGCCACGAACCGCTCGTACCCGCCGGTGTAAGCCGTGGCCGACCCGCCCTCGAAATGCAGCACGTGGTCTACCGTGGCTGCGAGAAAGGCGCGGTCGTGGCTCACAAGCATGACCGTCCGGTCCGCGTCCTTGAGGTACTGCTCGAGCCAGCGCGTCGTGTCCAGATCGAGGTGATTGGTCGGCTCGTCGAGCAGAAGTATGTCGGCGGTGCTCACCAGCTGGCGCGCGAGGCTGAGCCGTCCGCGCTCTCCGCCGCTCAAGGTCGCGACCGGGGTGACGCGCGCGCGCGCCGGATCGAAGCCGATTCCATGCAGCACCGCGTCGATCCGGGAGGTGACCTCGTAGCCGCCCTCGCGCTCGAACCGCTCGAGGTCGCGGCCGTAGCGCGTCATCGCGGCATCGGACGAATCGTGGGCGAGCGCTTCGGCCTGCTCCACCAGCGACTGTTCCAGCGCGAGCAGCTCGGCCAGCTCTCCGGCGGCGGCCTCCCACACCATCTCGGCGCCGTCGAACGCGCGGTGCTGCTCCAGCAGCGAGACTCGCAGCCCCGGCTGGCGCACGACGCTTCCGCGCGACGGCTCCAACTCGCCGGTGAGCAGACGGAACAGTGTGGTCTTTCCCGTCCCGTTGCGCCCGACGATCCCCCACCGCTCGCCCGCGGCGACGGTGAACGATATGTCGGAGAATATCGTGGACGCGCCGAAGCTCACGCCCACGCCGTTGAAGGAGATCTGAGTCAATCGCCTGCCTCAGCGCTGCAAGGCGACGTGGCGTACAACCCGAATCGGCATGGTGTGAAAGTAAATCCGAGGCAAATTCAGCAGTGGCAGCAGGCGGCGGCAGGGCGAATTGTTTCGATTAGGACGGGTCGTTGACCATCGGGGCAACGATTAGTCGTTGTCCCTTGTCTAGGCGCAGAAGTTGCGAGTGTGCGTAGAAGAGGAATACCCCCGTCGGCCGCAGAACCATCGCCGCCGACATGGCTTTCGAACCACTTGTCCCTTTTGGTTGCGCTCCTGCTAGGTGAGGCATTGGAGCGCGATAACCGGATACGGTGGAAGCACCCAGGGACTACATGACCGCCACGATCAAGAGCTCCAGGCGCATCGCCCTCGGCACCTCGGCCGCTCGCCGGCCAGGCACCGCGCTCGTCTCCACGGTTACGTGAACGTGATTCTGGAGAAGGGAGAGATGAACCAGAAGCTGTTCGCGGGCGAGATCAGAAGGGCGATGGCCGGCCGCTCAAGGGCAGCCTGACATGGCCAACATCCTGAGTAGTCGAGGACCACGCGCTGGCAATGAAGGGCGACGAGGAGCGGATCCGAGCCGCGGGTTGCAACGGGTACATATCGAAGCCGATCAGATATCAGTCATTCCTGGCGACGATCGCGAGTGAGCTAACGCCGGCATGATCATCAGGCGTGCTGGCTTACCCGACCATCAGGAAGTAATCCTCATAGTCGATGACGTGCCGCGCAACGTCGAGCTGCTGAAGGCCATGCTCGCGCAGGACGGGTTTCTCTTTTTGACGGCGCGAAGCGGCGCCGAGGCGCTGGCGGTCATCGCAGAACAGCGCCCCGACCTCGTCCTGCTAGACATCTTGATGCCGGACATGGACGGTCACGAAGTCGCGCGAATCATCAAGGCGGACGCCGCTACCAGCAACATCCCGCTCATCATGATCACGGCGCTCGACGATAGAAAGTCGCGGCTAGCCAGCCTCGACGCGGGCGCTGAGGATTTTCTGACGAAGCCCGTGGACCGTGCCGAGCTCAGGGCGCGCGTGCGGAACCTGCTGCGCATTAAGGCGCTTTCGGACTACTCCGACAAGCACAGTCAGGAGCTGGAAAGCGAGGTGCGCTCCCGCACCAGGGAGTTGGTCGGGTCGGAGACCGCGCTGCTGAAAGAGCGCGATGCCGCGCAGCGATATCTCGATAACGCGCAGGTAATTCTCCTCGCATTGGATCTCGAGGGGCGCATCACCCTCGTGAACCAGTACGCCTACGAAATGCTCGGCTGGAGCGCGGAGGAGTTGATCGGACGCAGCTGGGTTGACTGCTGTTTGCCGGAGCACACACGAGAAGAGATGCGCGCGAAGTTTCAGACTATCGTGTCGGGCGACCTCCCGGTAACTGCGGCCATGCTCGGCAAGCTAGGCACAATCGAGAATCCCGTGATCGACCGGACGGGACGGGAGCGCCTGATCGAATGGCGCTCGACCCTGCTGCGTGATGACATGGGGACCGTGATCGGAACGTTCAGCTCGGGAACCGACATCACTGCCAGGATCGACGCGATAGCCAAGCTGGCCACGGCGGAAGAACGGATGCGCTTCGCGCTGGTAAACGCGAACGTCGGCATCTGGGACGTCGACGCCTCGGACGGTAGCGTCCGCTGGTCGGAAACGCTCGAAGCACAGTATGGCCTGGCCCCCGGCACGTTCCCCGGAACCCTCGCTGCTTTCATCGAGCGTGTGCACCCGGAAGACAGGGACGCCGTACTGGAAACGATCACCGCGTCCGCCCAGTCCGGGGGCAACTTCGACTTTCAGCATCGCGCGCTCCACCCGGATGGAAGCTTCCTGTGGCTGCACAGCACTGGTCAGTCTCAACTGGACGAAACCGGGGCACCTCTTCGCGCCGTCGGCATCTCGCAGGACATCACGGCGCACCACACGATGGAGCGGCGGTATCTGCAGTCCCAAAAGATGGAAGCCGTCGGTCAACTGGCCTCGGGAGTGGCTCACGATTTCAACAATCTGCTGACGGTAATCACGGGGTTTGCCGAGTTCGTCGCGGCCTCGCTTCCGGACAAGTCCCAGTCAGGTGACGACGTCGCGGAGATCATCAAGGCCGCCGACCGTGCGGCCGCCCTTACGCAGCAGTTGCTTGCTTTCAGCCGGCAGCAGGTCCTGCACATGGCACCGGTGGACATGAACGATCTGATCACGGGGATGAGCGGCATGATCAGGAGACTGATCGGAGAGGACATCACCGTCGACCTCGTACTCGACCACAGCGTGCGCCTGGCGCTTGCGGACCGTGGGCAGGTCGAGCAAGTGCTCATGAATCTCGTAGTCAACGCGCGGGACGCGATGCCCGGCGGCGGCTCCATCGTGATCGAGACCGCCGACGCGGAGCTCGAGAATTCGCCGTTCCACGAGGAGCCGGTCGAGGCCGGGAGTTACGTGATGCTGGCGGTCACGGACACCGGCACCGGCATGTCCAGGGAGACGCAGAAACGGCTGTTCGAGCCATTCTTCACCACGAAGAAGGCCGGCGAAGGCACGGGGCTCGGACTTTCGACGTCGTATGGAATCGTAAAGCAGAGCAACGGACACATCTGGGTATACAGCGAGCTCGGAGTTGGCACCACGCTCAAGGTTTACCTCCCCCGCTCGCCCGATGCGCCGCCCCTCGCGCTGCCACAGGCGCCATCGGCTTCGGCGGTGGCAATCACGGAGACCGTTCTGCTCGTCGAGGATGAATCGTCAGTCCGGGTTCTCGCCACGCGCATCCTGCGTGAGGCCGGCTATCGCGTGCTGATCGCGGCCAACGGCGCCGACGCTCAATCGCAGTTCGACCGCAATGAATCACTCATCGATCTCGTCCTGACCGACGTCGTCATGCCGGGCGTCGGCGGACCGGAGCTGCTGGCGCGCCTTCACGCCTGTAACCCGACGCTGCCCGTGCTGTACATGTCCGGCTACACGGAGCAGTCGATCGCCACACGCGTGGGGCTCGATCGGGGTATCCCCTTTCTGCCGAAACCGTTTACGGCGGCGGAGCTCCTTCGAAGCGTGCGCTCGGCGCTCGATAACACGCGTTCGCCGACGTAAGGGGATGACCAGCAGTGACGACCGCGTCTGCCGGTAGAAGCCGGCACGTTCGTGCAGCAGTGAACATGACCATGGCCACGAGATTCAACTGCGTCCTCGCCGTGATGAGCGAGCCGAGGAAGGTCCGCGACATAGCAAGTTCGGGGTGACCTTCCCGCCACACGGACCAACAAACGGACGGGAGTCGTGTTGGTGTCGCGAAATTTTTGCGCGACCGTCGCGGTGCGGTGGCGGGATTTACGGTGAGCACCGACGGCGTGCGGGGCCTGCGGTTCGACAGGGTGAAGCGGTGAATGCGGCGTGCGATGTATGCGTGGAATAAACTGCAGTGTGATCGCGTTGCTCTTGGTAGTGGGATGTTTTCCTCCGACTACCATCGACAATCAATTGGAGTCGCGACCACACGCCGTTGGATGCGCGCCTGGCGCGTGTGGCGATTCGGAGCGCGCCATTACCATCACATACCTGGGAGTGTCGGGACTGCTGATCGAGCACCAGGGTCACGTCTTGTTGACGGCGCCTTTTTTCAGCACCCCTTCCCTCTCGATGGTGAGCCCTCGACTGAGTCGACTGTTTCGCAGTTGGCCACGTATCTCGGCCGACACGGGGGCAATTGAAAAGTTGCTTCCTCACTCTGCAGATCGAGCTACGGCAATCCTCGTCGGCCACGGCCATTACGACCATCTAATGGATGTACCGTACATCGCGACGATGCGCGCCACTTCATCCAAGGTCTACGGCGGGCCTTCCGTTCGCCACATGCTGATGGGTGACTCGGCTTTACGAGCCAATGGTGGTCAGCGGGTCGTGGCTATTTCTGAAGCAGCTGCGGGATCAAGGGAGTGGCCCGGCGTCTGGTACTATTCCAGCGACAGTGCCTATCGCTTCATGGCGCTGACTGCCGGTCACGCACCAACTTTCCGGGCATGGAAACAGAGCTACACCTTTGCGGCCGGCACACTCCAAGTCGATCTCGACAGCCTGCCTCATACTGCCGCGGGATGGAAACTCGGCGAGCCATACGCATTCCTGATTGACGTCCTGTCCGATCCTGCTGGAGAGCCGGTCTTTAGAATCTATTTTCAGGACGCTCCGAGCGAGCCGCCGTTTGGATTTCCGCCGAGCGACGTTCTGGCCGAACGCGCAGTCGATGTGGCGGTGTTATGCGCGGCGACATCATCGAATGTTTCGGCTACGCCCGACAGCCTTCTTGTCGTACTTAGACCGGCATATGTGATCGTCACGCATTGGGAAGATTTTTTTCGATCACAGACTCGTCCGATTCAACTCAATCGCGCTACGGCCCTCGGTGCGTTTCGGCAAAGCCTGAGAAGGGCGCTCCCAGGATCATCTGGCTGGGTAATGCCGCTTCCTCAGACCACGTTTCGATTTCGGGAAACGGGGCGGGAGTAAAGAAATCCGGCGATCGCGCGTCGGGAGCGTCGAACGCGGCCAAACTCCTTGGGCGGCGATTTGGGAACCGTCAGAATTCTCGCCAGTATGTCGAGGCTAGGATTGCCCTCGCCGTTTTCGATTAGGGAAATCGTCGCCTATGTCGTCCCCGCGAGCTCAGCCAGTTCCCCGTCGCCTACCAACCCCGATCGTCCGCTAGGCCGAGAGGTGTTCGACCGTGCCCTGTTGGTCGCAGAGCGCCACGCAGGGCTGCCCAAGCTCGACGGCAGTACCTGGCATGTCGTACCGGAGGAAGTGGGCCAGCGAGCGGAAGCACCTGCCGCTTCCTGATGTGGCTGCTGCTGGTGGTTGGAAAGGCACGCAGACGCTGCTCACGTGCTATCAGGCAGCGGACGCGAACACGATGCTGACTGTGATGAGCGAAACACGGAAGGTCACGGACCGCGCTACGGGTACATGATTTCCGGACAAAGGGACACACAAAGTGACCCACGTATCACGGACGAAAAAACGGCCCGACACCATAACTGCATGTCGAGCCGCTAGTTGAATTCATCGGGGCGCCCGGATTTGAACCGGGGACCTCCTGCTCCCAAAGCAGGCGCGATACCGGGCTACGCTACGCCCCGAGACAACACTCAAACTTAAGCTGACGCTTGCGGATTGAGGACCCTTGCGGCCTCAATCCGAAGTCGCCCGGTCCGGCGGCCCCGCGCTTGCACTCTCCGGAGACACGAGTCCAACCACGAGGATGCAATGTCCAACCGATCGGCAGTGAGGGTTGCCGCGATCGCCGCGGCCGCAGTCGCGGTCACCGCCTGCGGCGGCATCAAGGTCCGCAATACAGTACCTCAGCACAGCTTCGCGCCGACGTGCGCCGAAGCAGTGGCGGTATACGGGAGTTTCAAGGAAGTCCCCAACAACTATTACGAGGTCGCGCTCATCACGGCCGAAGGCAATTCAGTCTGGACGGACGACGACGAAATGGTTTTGCGAATGCGCCAGCGGGCGGCGAGCGTAGGGGCCAACGGGATGGTCGTGGACGCGCTGGGAACGTCGGCCACCACGGTGCAGATGATCGGCGCGGCGCTCGGCACGGGCGACGCGGACCGCAAGGGCCGCGCTGTCGCCATCCACATGCCGGCCCACGTGGACCGCGCCCGCGCGACTTGCCAGCGCACCCGCTCTTAGCCTGATTCGCGGCACCGGACCCGGCGAGCACGCAGCACGCAGCGTTTTTATCTCATCCGCACCACGCCGCACGCGATCCGCGCGCCGCTGTTGCCCGAGGGATCCGTGACCTGGTCGTCGCCCAGCGCGTGAATTACCAGCGCTGATCCGTCCGCGTCGTTCAGCGTCGCCGGCCCGTCGGTCAGGGTAACGCGGTCGGTCGTGAAGCTCACGCTGGCCCGGCCATCGGAGCCCGCCGTGATGTTCGGCGCGTCGCCCGCGTGCGGTCCGTCCGGCGCATTCAACCCGTGCTTCCTGTTGCCCGGATTGTAGTGCGCGCCCGCCGACGCGAACGCCAGCGACGCCGCGCCGTCACAGCGACCCACGGCGTGAAAGTGGATACCGTGCGCTCCAGGCTGGAGCCCGCGCACCTGACCGTCCACGTGCACGACTCCCAGAGGATCCTGCCAAATGATAGCGCTGCCCATCGAGCCGCCGGTCGGCGTCACGAAATCGACCGCGGCGGCCGCGACTCTGTCGGCTGCGGTCTGAGCCGTGGCGCACGCTCCGGCAGCGACGACGACTGCGACGAGGGCGATGTGTCTGCGAGCTCCGAGCATCATTCCTCCACGGTTGGTGACTTCGGCTGACAACTCACGCAAATAGCTTGGTGAGAGCGGACCACTCGATGTTCCCCCCGCTCAACACGGCAACGGTCGGGCCGCGCGGCCGCACCGCGCCGGTCATCAGCGCCGCCACGGTAATGGCGCCGCTCGGCTCGACCACCAGCTTCCCGCGATCGAGCAGGTGGCGCATGGCGCGCACGATGTCGGCGTCCGCCACGGTGACGACCTCGTCGACGTACGCCTGATGGTGCTGAAAGGGAATGTCGCCGATCTCGGCGACCAGCAGTCCGTCGGCGAGCCCCTGCTGATGCTCGAGCCGCACCGGCTTCCCAGCCGCGCGGGCTTTGGACAGCTTGGGCGTCCGCTCGGGCTCGATGCCGATGACCCGCGTAGACGGCGAGAGCGCCTTGATCGCAACCGCGATCCCCGCGAGCAGTCCGCCTCCACCCACCTGCACGAGCACGGAATCCACGTCCGGCAGGTCTTCGTGAATCTCGGTACCGACCGTACCCTGGCCGGCGATGACGGCGTTGTCGTTGTACGGATGCACTATCGTCAGCCCGTCGCGGGCCGCGATGCTGTGGGCCAGCTCGGTGCGCTCATGCGAAGTCGTGCCGTGCAGGATCACCCTGGCGCCGAGCCGCTCCGCGCCGCCGCGTTTGGCCTCGGTCGCCGTCTCCGGCATGACCACCGTGGCCTGCACGCCGAACACCTTGGCGGCCATCGCGACGCCCTGCGCGTGATTGCCCGACGACGGCGCGATCACGCCCCGCGCCCGCGCCGCCGGATCGAGCCGGCTCAGGAACGTGTACGCGCCGCGAAACTTGAACGTCCCGCTGCGCTGCAGGACCTCGGGCTTCAGCCAGATGGGGTGTCCCGTCTGATCCGAGACGACTTCGTCACGCAGCAGCGGCGTGCGCACCGCCACGCCTCGGAGCGCCGCGGCGGCCGCGCGCACGTCGTCGAGATCCACGAGCACGCCATGCTCGCCGCCCGCCGCGCGGGTCATCGAGTGCGGCGACCGCCGGGCTGGCGTGCCTCGCGCATCAGCCCGTCGCCGTAACTGTTGTACGGCGGAATCGACACTGGCAGCTTGCCGGTGATCGGCGCCCGCCCGAGCAGCGCCCGCGCCGCCGCCGTCTGGCTGACGGGCGCCCCGCCCCAGGCGAGCATGTACGCGTGGACGCCGGGGAAATAGCTCAACAGATACGGACTGCCGAACGACACCGCGATCACCGGCCGCTTGCGCGCCGCGAGGTCGCGCACGAACCGGGAGAACCCCGGCTCGGCGCCGACCGAGCCACCGTACGCGCGGGGCGACACGTACGCCGAGATCACGACCGCGTCGACACTGTCGATTCGCGCGAGCAGCACGGCGTACTCAGCCTTGCCCGTCTGCGACCCCACCCGAGCGGAGGTCACCGCGTGGCCGCCCGAGCGAAGCTCGGGATCGAAGACCCGGCCGGCGATCGGGTCGTCGGCCTCCGCGTACGTCAGCGAGAGCAGCCGCGCGCCGCGCGCGAGCGGGACCGCGCCAGTGCTGTCGCGCGCAAGCACGACCGATTTCTCCGCGATGGCCGCGGCCGTCGCCACATGCGCGGGCACGTTGACGATCGTCGGAATCGAATCCAGCTCGACGATCCGGCCGCGATGCAGCCCGGCCCGCACCTTCATCTCGAGGATCTTCCGGACCGAGAGGTCGATGCGCGCGGGCGCGATTCGCCCCGCCGCTACCGCGGACGCAACCGTCGCGATCGCGTCAGTCACGTTCCGGGGCATGAGCAGCACGTCCGCGCCGGCCTCGAGCGCGAGCAGCAGCGGCTCCGTCGCGCCGTACCGCCTGGCGACGGCGCCCATCGTCATCGCGTCCGTAACCAGCAGCCCGCGGAAGCCGAGGTCGGTCCGAAGGATGTCGGTCATGAACACGCGCGACAGCGTCGCCGGCGGCGCCGTGTCGCCTTCGATCGCCGGCACCGCGATATGCGCCGTCATCACCGCGTCGATCCCCGCATCGGCCGCGGCGCGGAACGGCACCAGGTCGACCGTGTCCAGCCGCGCGCGATTCGCGTCGATCGTGGGCAGCGAAATGTGCGAGTCGACGTGCGTGTCGCCGTGTCCCGGGAAATGCTTGGCGGTGGTCATCAGCCCGGCGGAGCGCGCCCCGCGCACGTACGCCGTCGCCAGCGCCGACACGAGCTCCGGGTTCTCCCCGAACGAGCGCGTGTTGATGACCGGGTTGAGCGGATTGGAGTTCACGTCGAGCACGGGGCCGAACGCGAGGTGCACGCCGACCGCGCGCGCCTCGAGCCCGAGCACCTTGCCCAGCTCGAAGGCCAGGTCGGGCGAGCGCGTAGCGCCCAGCGCCATGACCGGTGGGAAAACGGTGCCTCCACCCTGCGGCAGCATCGAGGGGAACGCGTAGCTATTGCCGAGCCGCATCCCCGGCCCGTTCTCCATGTCCGACGCGATCAGGAGAGGAACATCGGCGCGCCGCTGCAGCGCGTTGAGCTTCAGCGCGTAGGACAGCGGGCTTCCGATCGAGAGCACGAGACCCCCGACCTGATCCTCTTCCACCCACTTGCGAACCTGCTCGAAGTCGGGCGATCCCTCGGCCACGTAGCCCCCGCCCACCCACGGCATGATGAGCTGCGCGATGCGCTCGCGCGAACTCAGCGACGCGAGAGTACGCTCGACCCATTCCTGCTCCGCCGCCGTGAGCGGAGAGCCGGCTCCGGGCTTCGCCGGGCCGAGCGGGTACGTCGCGGTGGCCTCCGCGGCGGGAAGCGCGTCTCCCGTGACGACGGCACCGGGCGCCGATGTGCTCCCCTGCTGTACCGCCGAGCATGCGGCCGCGATGAAGGGCAGGAGCAGGATTCCGGGCACGTTCACGAAGCGGCGCATCAGCGATCCATCCTTATGTGGAAGACGATCGGGCGGTGATCCGACGCGTCCGTAGCGAGCACTTCCGTCCATACACACGTCGCGGCAGGTCCGAGGAGAAGGTAGTCGATCCGCTTGACGGGCGTGTCGTAGGGGAACGTCTTCCCCTCTCCCTCGCCGCACCCGTCCCAGGCGTCGTTCCAGCCGGCATCGATGAACATTTCCAGCACGCGCGAGTCGGGATTGGAGTTGAGGTCGCCGCCGATGAAGACCGTCTCTCCGCTGCTGCGCAGCTGATCCGCGAGCCGCAGCACCGTAGCTGCCTCCTGCCTTCGGAACCCGTCGTTCGCCGAGGGATCGAGATGCGTATTGAGAATGTGCAGCGGTCCGTGCGGCGTGGCGATCAGCACGTGCAGCACCCCGCGCGGCTCGTACGATCCGCCGGCGCGCTCCTGGCGGGGCGTGACGCGCAGTCGGAACAGCGTGTCATGCGTCACCGGCCAGCGAGTCAGCACGGCGATGCCGTATTGTCCGCCGTCGTAGTCCAGCGTCTTGCCGAAAACCGGCCGCATCCCGGTCAGCTCGGAGAGGACCGAGGGTTGATCGACTCTGCCGGAGCGGCGGGTGTTGATGTCGACCTCCTGCAGCAGCGCCACGTCCGCCCCGGTCGCTCGCACGAGCTCCGCGACGCGCGGGAGGTTGCCCGCGCCCTTCGCGTCCTTCCCCGCGTGAATGTTGTACACGAGGACGTTGACTATCTGCTCCGGCGCCGGCCGCACCGACGAGCAGGAGAGCAGCGGGATGGCGCAGAGCAGTGCGAGCAGCTTTCTGGACATGTTGCGAAAGGTGACTAGTGACTAGTGACTAGTGACTAGTGGCTAGTCACTGAAATGGGCGCTCAGCTCCTCCGCGAGCTTCCGGAACGCGCGCCCCCGATGGGACACGCGACTCTTCTCCGCCGGGGCGGCTTCGCCGAAAGTGCAGCCGAGATCGTCTGACAGAAAATAAGGGTCATACCCGAAGCCCGCGCTGCCGCGCGCGGCGGCCGTGATCTCGCCGGTGGTCTCGCCCCGGGCGGCAATCGTAGTCCCGGCATCGGCGAAGGCAGCCACGCAAACGTACCTGGCGCTTCGACTCGCCGAGCCCTGCAGGGCCTCCAGCAGGCGCAGGTTGTTCGCCTCGTCCAGCGCTTTGCCGTCGAGCTCGGGACGGTTCGCCCAACGCTTGCTGTGCACGCCGGGCGCTCCCCCGAGCGCGTCCACGGCCAGGCCGGAGTCGTCCGCCACCGTCGGCATCCCCGCGCTCGCGACGAAGAAGTACCTGGCCTTCGCCGCGGCGTTTTCCTCGAAGGTGTCGAACCGCTCGATCGACCCTTCGGCCGGGGCCAGCGGGATCCCCGCTTCGGCCAGGCTGAGAATGCGTACCGGCAGGTGACGCAGCAGCGGAACGATCTCGCGGACCTTGTCCTCGCTCCGCGTCGCGATCAGCAGGACGCGGTCGTTCACGCTCCGGCCGGCCGGCTTCAGACGGCTCCGCGCCGCAGCGCGTCGATCGTGCCGGTGGTAGAATGCCCTTCCCTCAACGGCACCACGATCACGCGGCCGCCCCACGCCGTAACCTCGTCCGCGCCGACGATGGTCTCGCGCCGGTAATCGCCGCCCTTCACGACGACCGCCGGGCGCAGATGGCGGATGAGCTCGAGCGGGGTATCGTGCTCGAACACCACCACGGCATCGACGGCCTCGAGCGCGGCCAGCACGAGCGCGCGGTCGGTCTCGCCGCGCACGGGACGCGTCGGTCCCTTGAGCCGCCGGACGGAATCGTCGGAGTTGAGTCCGACCAGCAGGGCCGCGCCCTCCCGCCGCGCGGCAGCGAGGATTTCTATGTGACCGGGGTGGAGCAGGTCGAACACGCCGTTGGTGAAGACGAGCGCGCCCTCGAGCGACTCGCGCCAGCGTGCGGCCTCGGGCCAGCTCATGATCTTGCGCGCGGGGTCGAAGGGCGTCCCCGTCAAAACGTCCGCTCGACCATCGGGTGGAGGTCGAACCGCTTGGAGAAAATCAGGAAGTCGATCGTCTCGGAATAATCCGCGGAGATTCGGATGCGCTGCTCGGTCCGGCGGACATTGATCTGACTGCCTTCAAGCGGCACCTCGAGAGAGTCGGCCATGGAGCGCAGCCGGGTCTTGATGTAGTCGTCGGTTCGCGTCGGCCGGTGCGCGAAGCGCGCTTCCTGCTGCATGCCGTCGCGGAAGCGGTAGTACCTCAGGGCCGCGTCGCTGGCGTGCGCGGCGAAGTATCCGATGATGGTGACGATGAGCAGTGGGACGAGGCATCCCATCGCTCCACCGCCGCGGCGGCCCCGCGCGACGCGCCCGGTCCCCGTGCGTGTCACCACTGCGATTGCGCGCCTTCCACCAGCGCGTTGACGACGCGGCCGATCGCTTCCTTGCGCGCGGCCGGCTCACCCCGCTCCTCGTACTTCGCGTCGGCGGTGAAGCCTTTCCGCTCCCAGAGAGTCTCGCCTGTCACCTGGTCCACGAGCTCGAGGTCGACGACGATCTGCAGCATCCGCAATGCCGTGGTCGTGGCGCGGTTGTCCGCGGAGTACGCGACCGGAATGTCCACTTCGTACCGCTGGATGGTGCCCCGCACTATCGCATTCGCGCGCGCTTCGGGCGCTTCGCGCACGCCGAGCCGGTCGCGCAGTCCGGCGCGGAACGCGTCCACCAGCTCGCGCTGGATCTCGGAGCTCGTCGTCTCGTTATCGAAGGGGATGACGGCAATGGTCTTGACGTGCGCGGGCAGGCCGCCGCCGGCGAAGCCGTAGACGCAGCCGGCTGTCAGCAGAAGCGCGACGCTACAGAGTCCAGATCTTCGCATCGAATCCCATGACCGGCTCATCCCGCTTGGTCCTGAGTGTCAGCTTGCTGCGCGGCGAGAAAGACTCGTACACGACCTCCCGGTCCCTTCTATTGACGAAGTCCCTCACCCGTCCGTCATCAATCCGGTCGAGCCGTGCCAGCCGGGGGCCGTGAAACTCCACCCGCCACACGGGCGTGGCCCCAATGTCGGCCCGAACGACGGACCCGTCAACGCGAACGGCGGTGTCGGCCGCCGGGGGAATGGCGAGCCGCCCCAAAGCGGCCCAAAGCATCGGTGCGGGTGGTATCAAACGCCTGGCGCTCTCTACGAGCGGCGCCTGCAGCGAGTCGCCGATTAGCAGCGCGGCGCCTCCCCCGAAGCCGCCGCCCAGAAACAGGTCGAGCCTGGCGCTGTCCGGCGGCGCGACTCGCACCACCCCTTCCCCGCGCATCCGAGCATCGCCCTGCTCGAACTCCCAGTCGAACACCATCTGCCGGTAGCCCAGCGCCAGCTCCGAGCTCGGCAGCGCCACGCTCGGCGCCGGCACGCCACCTAGTCTCCCCGCCGCCGGAGGCGCGCACGCCGTTGCAAGAAACAATGCCGAAAGAATCCTCCGATCTAGAACACGCCGAGTTGCCGCGAGGACGCAGCACGCAGCACGCAGCGTAGTTCTCATCTGACGTCCAGAAGCAAATCGCCCTGCACGATACGATCGAGCACCCCGAATCCGGACACGACCCGGCCAAACACCGTGTACCCCCCATCCAGGTGCGGCTGCGGCGAATGCGTGCTGAACCACTGACTCCCCCCGGTGTCCGGGCCCGACAGCGCCATCCCGAGCACGCCACGGTCGTAGCGATGCGGGTTGAGCTCGTCCCTGATCGAATACCCCGGACCGCCGGTTCCGTCGCCGCGGGGGTCGCCGTCCTGCACCACGAAATTCGGAACCACGCGGTGGAAGCGTGTTCCGCGAAACGTCCCGCCGCGCGCGAGATCGAGAAAGTTCTTCACGGTCAACGGCGCTTCCACGCCGAAGAACTCGACTACGATCGGACCGCGCTCCGTAGTGAACGTCGCCCGCACCGGCCTGCCGTCGAGCGCGGGCGCGACGATCGTCCGCACAACGTCGACGTACCAGTTCACGTCCCGCACCGGCGCCGCGCTCTCGCTCTCGTCCTCCGCGCGGCGCGACAGCGTCGCCCGCGCCCGCTCGGAGACCATCCGATCGGGATCGGCCGCGGCCAGATTCAACAGCTCGCGTACCCGCGGCGTGATCCGGCCCGTATCCGATGCGATCCCGCTCAGCGCCGCCCCTCGCACGCGCGCGTCGCTGTCGGAGAGCAGCGGCTCCGCGATGCGCAGACTCTGCTCGCCGGTGGGCGCGCCGCCGGCCGCGGCGGCGACGGCGGCCCTCCTGCGCCATTCCGTGTCACCGCTCCAGGACGCAACCGCCGGCAGCTCCACACCGAACCGAAGGGACGCCTCCAGCAAGCTCCGCCGGAACGTGAAGCCGGTATCCACCGCCCACAGCTCCTGCCAGGGAACGTCCGCCGAATCGCGCACGGCGGCGAGGCTCTGCGCGGCCGCGATCCGCACGTTCGCATCGGGATCGCGCGCGCCGGACACCAGGTGCGCCCTCGCGCGCGCACCGTAGCTGCCGAGCGACCGTATCGCATTGATGCGGACGTGCGGGTGCGGGTCGCGCGCGTACTGCGCCAGCGACGGAATTGCCCGGCTCGCCAATGAATCCCCCGCTGCCGACCGGGTGAGCACGCGGGCGATCTCCGCCCGTATCCGGTATGGCGCGCTCTCCGGGTCGATGAACGCCCCGCGGCTCGCGTCGAAGGAGGCAGCCAGAGTATCGGAGCCCGGACGGACCGGCCTGTTCGCCACCAGTGAATCGCCGAGCGCCCACAGCGCGCTCAGTCCGGTGACGGTTCGGGTACGGGAGATCGCGTACGCCGCCGCCCACACGACCGAAGGATGCTCGTCGTCGAAATATTCGATGACCGACTGCGCCGGAACGGGACTCAGCTTCGCCGCCGCGAGCAGGAGCTGCACGCGCGTGGCCGGGTCCTCGTGGCCGCGGGCGAGCGCGTCGACGATCGCAGTACGGACCGCGTTGCCGAGCTGTCCGAGTGCCCACGCCGCCTCGCGCGAAACCGGCGCGAACCAGGTCAACGCCTCCACGAGATCCGCGGTGCTCGCGCTGTCCCGCAGCAAGCCCAGCGAATACGCGGCCTGGGCCGCGACGCTCGCGCTCGTGCCACGCAGTAGCGGGCGCAATACCGCGACCCGTGGCGCCGCCGCGGCGCGCCCGATCTGGCCGATGGCCCGGGCCGCTTCGGCGCGCACCGCGCTCGAGCTCGACGCCAGCCCGCGATCGACGACTGCCGTGTCGAGCATCCGCGAGTCCGCCATGCGCAGCAGCATCGCGTACTCGCGGATGTTCGCCTCGCTCAGCGTCGCCGAACCCCGCGGGGCAGCGGCACACGCCGTAGCCAACAGCCAACAGCCAATAGCCAAGAGCGCTCTTGGTTTACTCACGCGACCTCTCCAGTGCGCTGCGCAGATCGGCCGGCATCGACACGAGCCGCCCATTCGGGTCGGTCGAAGCGAGCGTGGTGCTCGCGGTCACGAGCTTCTCCCCCGTCTCCGCGTTCGTTATCACGTAGTCCAGAGTCATCGTCCGCGAGCGCGCCTCGCGCAAAGTCGTCGTCACGGTGATCAGATCGTCGTACCTGGCGGGCGCGTGAAAGCGGAGGTTCGCCTCCACCACGGCGAGAGCGACTCCCTTCCGCTCCACCTCGGCGTAGGATGCGAACGCGCTGCGGATGTACTCGGTTCGCCCGACCTCGCACCACACCAGGTAGTTGGCGTGGTACACGACGCGCATCTGGTCGGTCTCCGCGTACCGGACGCGGAGCTGTATGTCCCGGGGCATGGAAAGAAAGTTACTAGTGACTAGTCACTAGTCACTAGTCACTAGTCACAAGTAACTTCCCGCCAATGTCTCAGGCGCCTGCGTTCATCATCTCCGACACCCACCTTGGCGCCGCCGCGCCCGAGGTAGAGCGCGACCTCCTCGCTTTCCTGCGCGCGCTGCGGGGCCGGGCGAGCACGCTGGTGGTGAACGGCGATCTGTTCGATTTCTGGTTCGAGTGGAAGACCGTGATTCCCCGCGGCGCGTTCAGGACGCTCGGCGCGTTGTCGGAACTGAAGGACAGCGGGACGCGGATCATCTGGGTCGCGGGCAACCACGACTGCTGGGGCGGCGAGGTGCTGCGCGAGGATCTCGGCGTCGACTACACGACGGAAGCGTGGGAGGGCGAGCTCGCGGGTTGGCGCGCCCGGATCGAGCACGGCGACGGGCTCCGCGAGCGCGAGGACAAGAACTACCGGCGGCTTCGCAGCGTCCTGCGCAACCCGGTGTCCATCCGCTTGTTCCGGCTACTGCACCCCGACCTCGCGACGAAGATCGCCACCGCGACTTCGCACACGAGTCGCGACTATCGCGCGGCTGACGAGGGGACGGGGCTGCGCGCCGTCGCGCACGCGGCGCTCAGCGCGGACCCAGGGTTGGATCTCCTGGTGTACGCGCACTCGCACATCGCGACGCTGGAGCGAGTCGGCCGCGGCGTGTTCGCCAACGCGGGCTCGTGGCTGGACTCGCCTACCTACCTGACGGTGTCGGAGCGCTCGATCGAGCTGCGCCGGTGGGATGGCTCGCTGGATTCCCCCGCGCTGTCCAGTCTGGAGCGCGTTACGGCCTGAGCGCGCGGTCAGCTGCCGAGCGTGACGAGCTCCACCCGCTCGAGCGGCGCGCCGAGAAAGCGCTGGCCGACCGCGAGGAACTGCTCGGGATCGTCCGACGCGACGAAGCGATAATGCGCGTTGCTGTCGCGGGCCTCCAGGTCGTTCTCGCGCAGCACGCGCGCCGTCTCCGCCGCCGTCTCGTGCGCGCTGTCGATCAGCCGCACCTCGCGCCCGATCGTCTCGCCGATCACGATCTTGAGCAGCGGGTAGTGCGTGCAGCCGAGCACCAGCGTGTCGATCTTGCCGTCGGTGAACGGCTCGAGGTAGCCGCGCGCGATGATCCGCGTGGGCTCGCCGTCGAGCCAGCCTTCCTCGATCAGCGGGACGAACAGCGGGCAGGCGGCGGTGGTCACCGTTGCGTCGGGCGCCAGGTGCGCGATGGCTTTGTCGTACGCTTTCGAGCGAATCGTGCCGCGCGTTCCGATCACGCCGATGCGCCGGCCCCGGCTCGCCTTCACCGCCGCCCGCGCGCCGGGCTCGATCACGCCTATCACCGGGATGTCCTGCTGCGCGCGCAAGGTCGGAAGCGCGTGGGCGGTGGCGGTGTTGCAGGCGACGACGATCGCCTTCACCCGTTGCGTGCGGAGAAAGCCGGCGATGTCCTGGCTGTAGCGGATGACCGTGTCCTCGCCCTTCGGGCCGTACGGCACGCGCGCGGTGTCGCCGAAGTAGATGATGCTCTCGTTCGGCAGCTGGCGGATCAGCTCGCGCACCACGGTGAGCCCGCCGAGGCCAGAGTCGAAGACGCCGATCGGCGCGTCGCTGCCCTTCACCAGGTGATCGTTCCCGTGATTCTCGCTTCGAGATTGAGCGCCGGCGGCGGCAACCCGGCGTCACGGACCCGGGCGTGCGCTCCGGGCGGGCGTGCCCGCACGCTGACCTTCGCCGGAAAATCCCAGAGATTGGCCGCGACATAGGCGTCGGCCGCGGACAGCAGGTGATTGAATATGAGCAGCGCGATCCAGTCTTCCACGTGCGTGCGGCGCGCGTTGATCAGCTCGGGAGTGAAGCGGCTGGGCTCGAATCTCGTCGGGGTGCTGTCGCCGGTAACGGGATCGACTTCCCACTCGACGGCGGTGCTGTCGTCGGCGCCGCGCTTGGCCTCGCGGAGGTCGCCGTACGACTTGATCGTCATGCCGATCCCGAGCGCTTCCACCAGGAAGTAGAAGCGGGACGCGTTCTTCTTGCCGAGTGTTATCTGGCCGCGGCCGGGAATGAGCAGCGACTGGAGGAACGCGCCGCCGGGAGAGATCGGGCGGGTTGCTTCGAGCGGCTGTACGACGACCGGGACGGCGACGACCGTGTCGATTCGCGCGAGCGAATCGACAAACAGAGTGTCTATGCGGGGAGGCATGGGACGGCGCAGCGTGTCCTGTTGCGCGGCGAGTGGCGCGGCGAGACCAGCGAAGAGGAGAAAAGCGAGAGCGGCCGTGCTGGCGGGAGAGTGTGGGAATCGAACCCACCCGGCCCGACTGAGTCGGGTCACACCAGTTTTGAAGACTGGGGAAGCCACCAGGCCCCATCCACCCCCGCGATTATTGCAGCACGATCGCAAATTCGGCTCGCTCCGTGACGGTACCCACCTCGACTGCGCCGGCGACCCGCGAAAGATAGGCGGCGACACGGTCGGGCCCCACGGCAACGAGTAACCCGCCCGAGGTCTGGGGGTCCACGAGCAGCGCGCGCTGCGCGTCGGTCGAGCTGCCCCAGTCCACGAGCGGGTTCACGTACTCGAGATTTCGCTCCGCGCCGCCAGTGTTGACTCCGCGCGCCCACGCGTCGGCGGCGCCCGCGAACGCGCGTATTTCTGCAACGGAGAACCGGAGCGTGACGCCGCTCGCGCGCGCGACGTGCGACGCGTGTCCGAGGAATCCGAAGCCGGTGACGTCGGTCGCGCAGCGGGAACCGACGGCGAGCGCGGCGCGGCTCGCACCTCCGTTCAGCGTCGTCATGGACGCGAGGACCTCGGCCTGCGCGGACGGAGCGAGCTCCCCCCGCTTGATGGCCGTGGCGAGTATGCCGGTGCCCAGCGGCTTCGTAAGAATGAGCCTGTCGCCCGGCCTGGCGCCGGCGTTGGTAAGCAGGAACTTCGGATGCGCGCGGCCGGTCACGGCCAGACCGTATTTGATCTCTTCGTCCAGGATCGTGTGCCCGCCGATGATGTGCGCGCCCGCTTCGTGCACCTTGTCCAGCCCGCCGCGCAGAATGTCGGTGAGAATTCGGTGCGGGAGCTTGTCGTTGGGAAACGCGACGATGTTCAGCGCGGTCAGCGGCTGACCGCCCATGGCGTACACGTCCGACAGCGCGTTGGCGGCGGCTATCTGGCCGAACGTGTACGGGTCGTCCACGATTGGCGCGAAGAAATCCACCGTCTGCACGAGCGCCAACTCGTCGGACAGGAAGAACACGCCGGCGTCGTCGAACGTCTCCCGCCCGACCAGAATCCTCTCATCGCTCGCGCCCGGAATCGGAGCGAGTACCTCCGCAAGGTCCCCTGGACCCATCTTGGAAGCTCAACCCGCGCACCGCGCAAACGCGGTGAGCCGGAACAGCTCCTCCCGCGTCCTGGCGGTGCCTGCGTCGGTCATGATCCGCTGAAGGGCAGCGCTACAGCTTGGCGACTACGTCGATCTCGACGAGCACTCCGCGCGGTAGGCCGGCCGCCTGGATCGTGGAGCGCGCCGGACGCGAGTCGCCCAGCCGCCGGCCGTACACCTCGTTCATCGCGGGAAAGTCGGCCATGTCGTGCAGGTACACGGTCGTCTTCACGGCGCTGCTCCAGTCGGCGCCCGCCTCCTTCAGGACCGCCGAGAGGTTGGTCATCACTCGCTCGGTCTGCTGCTCGACGCCGCCGTCGATCACTTGGCCGCTTTTTGGATCGAGCGCGATCTGTCCCGCCGTGAATAGGAATCCGCCGGCGGTCACGGCCTGCGAGTACGGGCCGATCGCGGCGGGTGCGTCGCTCGTCTGGATGATTTTGAGGGACATGGGCTGTTGGCTATTGGCTATTGGCTATTGGCTTTGCGCTTGCTGAATCAAACCTCGCACGGGGAACCGGTGCAGCCAAGAGCTAGTCCAGTCCGAATAGGCGGCGCGCGTTAGTCGTTACGCGCTCACCGAGCGCTTGCGCCTGCACTCCCCGCGCCTCCGCCACTTTCGCGAGGGTCAGGCTGACGTACGCGGGCTCGTTGCGCTTGCCGCGGTGCGGGACGGGGGCAAGGTAGGGGGAGTCGGATTCGACGAGAATGCGATCGTCGGGAACGGCCCGAATGAGATCGTCCCCGGCCCACTTCCTGAACGTCACGATCCCCGCGAACGAGACGTACCAGCCGGCCGCGAGCGCCGCGTCGGCGAGCCGCGCCGGCCCGGTGAAGCAGTGCAGCACGCCGATCACCCCGGAGGTGCCGGCCTCGCGGATCATGGCCTCCATGTCGGACTCGGCCTCGCGCGTGTGCACGACCGCCGGCTTGCGCAGCTCGGCGGCCAGGGCGAGCTGGGCGCTGAACGCGCGTAGCTGCGCGTCCCGCGGCGAGTGATCGTAGTGGTAGTCCAACCCGCACTCGCCGACCGCGACCGCGCCCTGATCGAGCAGCTCGCGCAGCAGCTCGCCGTCGCGCGCCGGGTCGAAGGAGGGGGCCTCGTGTGGATGGTGGCCGGCGGTCGCGTACACGAAGCCGGCATTGGCGTGCGCGAGCTCGAGGGCCGCGCGGGAATCCGCCGGTGACGTGCCTATCGCGACGATCCCCTCGCAGCCGGTCCGGCGGGCCCGCTCGATCGCCTCTGCCCGGTCGGAATCGAACGCCGGGTCGACGAGGTGGGCGTGACTGTCGATGAACGAAGCCACCGCAGTCACGCCCTTACTGCGCCTCCTTGCAGCTCCGGACGAGCTCGGCCGCCCTCCTGGGATCGTTTATCGTCTCGTAAAATTCGTCGAAGTACGCGAGCGTACGCCGTACGACATCGGGGTTCATGAGCCGGCCGATGTGATCGGAGTACAGCGCGTAGATCGCCGGCTTCTGTTCGTTGAACAGCGCGAACACCCGGGTGAACTGCTCCCGCGGCGCGCAGTAGCCGCGGAACAGGCGCTGCCGGACGGCCGTGATCGGCAAACGGTAATCGGGCTTGGCGTAGCTCGCGTTGACGGCGCCGGACCAGTCGAAGTCGTACGCCACCGCGCGGACGACGCCCTCGGGCTGGCTCACCAGCTGAATGTTGTGCAGCCCGGCCACCGACCAGTCGCTTCCGCCGATGAGATACTGGAACACTCCCACCAGCGCGTCGGTGAACGGATCGAGGTCTCCGGACTTCGCGCCCTTCAGCTCCATCTGCTTGCCGCCGTTGCGCGCGGCCATGTCGTCGTCGTCCTCGAGTATGAACCCGTGCCGCGCGGCGGTCTGCCTCCCGGACGCGCTGTCCACGTACGTCACGTGCGCCAGCCGCGCGCGGTGGCTGAACGGCGTCAGCAGGTTGTATATGCGGTACAGCTGGAATTCCTGGAGCACGTACTGCTCGAACGCGTCGTTGTTGCGGCAGTGCACGACCAGCCGGCCGCGATCGAGGCGCGCAAACAGCGTCTTCTTCGAGCTGTCGGTCCAGAAGTTGAGCAGCACCGGCGGCATCTCGCAGTTCACCCTGCGCCAGAGTCCGCGCGCCCGCACCCGCAGCGGAATCGTGATCGGGGAAGCTCCGGTGTCGCTGTACGTCAGCTTCGCGCCGTAGTACCTCGCTGCACCCGACCGCGAGCGGGACAGAGCCCGGAAGTTGGTGGTGAGCGTGAGCCGCAGGACGCTGTCGTGCGAGAAAAGCTTCTGCAGCTCGTACGGCTTGGGCGCGCTGTCCGCGGGCGCCTGCGCCCCGGCGACGGCCGCATAGCCAACAGCCAATAGCCAATAGCCAATAGCTTTTTTCATTTCAGCTCCGCGCGCACGACGTGCGCTCCAAGGTCACGCAGCGCGTCGAGCACGCTCTGCGCCGGCTCGCGCCGCTTGAGATCCACCATGTACTCGATGACCGTGGCGCCGGTCTGCTCGCGCACCAGCCCGCCGTAGCGCCAGCGCTTCACCCGCTGGTCGAGCACCGGCTCCACCGCCTTGCGCGCGGCCGGCGGGTCGAACGTCGCGACCCGCAGCAGCAGGTTGTCGCGCTCGGCCTCGACGTTCTCGTCCATGAAATCGGGCGCGTTGCGCCGGCGCCGGCGCTGCGCCTTGTCCGCCGCGGCCTCGAGCTGCTCGGGCGACATGTGCTCGAACAGCTCCTTGTCGAGCCGCGCCACGAACGTCCCCGTCCGGCTCGCGACGGCGAGCGCCCGCTCGAGCTTCCGCTGCGCTTCCTTCCCTTCCAGCGCGGCCGGCACGCGGCCGAAGTCGGTGTACCACAGTCCCAGAATCACCGCGTTGAACACGACCGAGAGCACCAGCGCCACCGGCAGCTCGACCGCGGCGGCGATGCCGATCCCGATCGCGAGAAAGGCGTATGCCGCGTCCTTGCTGTCGTCGAGCGTGTTGCGGAAGCGGACGGCCGCGGCCGCGCCCGCGAGGCTGAAGGCGAGCGCGAGGCTGTGCTTGACCAGCATCACGATTCCGGCGACGACTGGCGGGAGCAGCACCAGCATCTGCACCACCGACTGCTGGAAGCCGCGCTTCTGCCGCGTCAGTGTGTAGATCCACGCGACCGGGATGGACACGAGCACCGCGGTCGCCATCGCGAGGAACACCGACAGCGTCAGCGAATCATCGGCGATCCGCGCGATGATGTCGGCGCTCCCGGTCAGCGTGGCGCCGTCGCCTCCCGCGGCCCCGACGTCGGTCGGCGGGAGATACTCCCAGGTGAGCGCGGCCACGCCCACGAGCAGCGCGTAATAGACAATGGTGCGGAGCACCACGTTGCCCCACATGCGCTTCCAATGCGGCGGCGCCGAAGAGCTTGTTGCCTGGCCGTGGGCGCCGACAGGCGTCGTCATCGCGCGGGCGCGGGCCTCTTCTCCCGCTCGGTCTGCCGCGTGGCCTGGGCCAGGCGGTCGGCGCGTCCCGATGCCGCGGCGTGCCGCGGCCACTGGTGGTTGATCCACAGGAGCAACGGCCCGGCCACGTACACCGAGCTGAACGTTCCGATGATGATTCCCCACGTCAGCACCCAGGCGAACGGCCGGATCACGGTGCCGCCGAAGATGAGCAGCGACAGCAGCGTGGCCAGCGTCGTGGATCCGGTCAGCACCGTCCGCGGCAGCGTCTCGTTCACCGACCGGTTGAGCAGGTCGTACAGGCCCGTCTTCGGGAACTTCTTCAGGTTCTCGCGCACGCGGTCGAACACCACGACCGTGTCGTTCAGCGAGTAACCGATCACGGTCAGCAGCGCGCCGACCACGAACAGCGATATCTCGAGGTTCATGTACTTCATGAACGCCAGCGTCGCGAGAATGTCGTGGACCGTCGCAAGCACGGCGGCGAGCCCGAACCGCCACTCGAACCGCCACGCCAGGTAGATCAAAGTCGTGATGAACGCGATCGCCAGCGCGATCATGGCGTTCCGCCGGAGCTCGCTACCCACCTTCGGCCCGACCCCTTCGGTGAGGAGCACCTCGTATTTGTCAGCGCCGAACTTCGCATCGAGCGCCGCGGTAATCTGCCGCGAGACGACTTCGGCGCCGGCGTCCTGCTGCGCGACCGTGCTCGGGTCCTGCGCCCGCATGATCAGCTCGTTCGGACTACCGAAGGTCTGGATCTCCACCTGCGGCAGGCCGCCCTCCGCCATGGCGGCGCGGACGTCCGCCACGCTCGGCGGCGGATCGGTGAACTGGATCCGCTTGAGCGTGCCGCCGGTGAACTCGATGCTGTAGTGGAACCCGCTGAGCGCGATCCAGATCAGGCCGGGAATGATCAGCAGCAGCGAGAACGCCGTGGACACGCGCCACAGGCGGATAAAATTGATTTTCGTGTTGTGCAGTACGCGAAGCATGGGTCCCTTAGATGCTGACCGGCTTGGTTCCGCCGGTACGGTGTAGCCAGATGAGGAAGAACGTCCGCACCACGAAGATGGCGCTGACGAGCGAGGCGCCGATTCCGGCGAGCAACGCGACCGCGAATCCCTGGACGGGACCGGTGCCGAACTGGTACAGGATCGCCGCGGTCAACGCGGTGGTCACGTGCGTGTCGATGATCGCGCTCCACGCGTGCTGGAAGCCCTCGTCGATCGCCGCGCGCGGAGTCTTGCCGGCGTCCATTTCCTCGCGCGTGCGCTCGAAGATCAGGAAGTTGGCGTCCAGCGCCATTCCGATGGAGAGCACGAAGCCGGCGATTCCCGGCAGCGTGAGCACCGCGCCGAACGACGCGAGCACGGCGAGCGTGATCAGCGTGTACACGGCCAGCCCGCCCACGGCGAATACGCCCGACAGCTTGTAGTACACGACCATTATCAGAATCACGAGCGCGAGGCCGAGGATTCCGGCGCGGATTCCCTGCTGCACCGCGTCCTGCCCGAGGCTCGCCCCGATCGCCCCGGACTCCACGATCTTGAGCGGGACGGGCAGCGCTCCGGCCCGCAGCACCAGCGCGAGATCCTGCGCGGCGGCGAGATCCTGTCCGCCCATGGTTATCTGCCCGCGCGTGCCGATGGCGCCCTGAATCACCGGCGGGCGGCCCATGACGCGCTGGTCGAGCACGATCGCCATGTAGTCCTGAATGTGCCGGCTGGTCTCCCGCCGGAACTGGCGGCCGCCTTCATTGTTCAGCTCGAAGGTCACGAGCGTGCCCTCGAGCGGATCCTGGTTGGGCTGCGCGTCCTGGATGTACTGCCCGGTGATGATCGGGCGCGCGTCGAGCACGTAGAACGGCCGGTACGTGCTGTTCGCGATGACCATCGAATCGCTGCTCCACCGCACCACCTTGCCGGGAGGTAGCGCGGCCTGAATCTCGGGCAGCGACAGATAGTGCTCGACCGGCCCGACGTTCTCTGCCGCGACCAGATATTCGCCCGGCATGGATCCCTGCTGGATGAGACTCGAGAGCGGCCCTGGTCCCGTGCCCGCCGCCACGGCCGCCGTGTCGCGCGTGCCCGTGTCTCCCGCCGCGCGCGCGGTGTCCGTCGTGTCCCGCTGCAGCAGCGAGCCAAGCCCGGCCGGCGTCCGCGGCATCTGCGCCGGAGCCGCCGCGGCGCGCGCGGGCGCGCCGGGCGCGCCGGGCGCGCCGGGCGTGGTCAGTCCGCGCGAGCGGATGATCCCGTCGAGCCGCGGCAGCGCCTTGTCCAATGCCTGCGACTTGTCGGTTATCTGGAACTCCAGGAACGCCGACTTCTGCACGATGTCCTGCGCGCGGACGGGATCGTCGATTCCGGGAAGCTCCACGATGATCCGGTCGTCGCCCACCCGCTGCACCACGGGCTCGGCCACGCCGAATTCGTCCACACGGTTGCGCAGGACGGTCAGCGCGTTGGTGAGCGCCGCGGCCTTGTCCGTTACGGGCGCCTTGGACTCGTCGATCTCGAGCGCCATGTGAATGCCGCCCACGAGATCCAGCCCGCGCTTGAGCGGAACCCGCTGAACCGTGTCGTACACGAAGACGCCGTCACGCTTGACGCGCTCGACGACCGTGCGCGGATAAAGCGTCCACAGCGAGCCGGCGATGAGCGCCAGAATGATCGCGATTCTATGCTTCAACTTCATTGTGAGGAGCTGATTGAGGTGACGCCGGCGGGACGCGCGGTCCCGGCGGCGTTTTGAGCAGTGCGAACGTTACCGGCCACGGAGAGGACAGTCAACGCGGATCGCGCGGACGTCTCGTCATCCTTGATCTGCTCGATGAGCGCCGCGGCGTCGGGAAACGCGCGGGTGTCGCGCAGGCGGGCCACGAACTCGAGCCGCACGTGCGCGCCGTACAGATCGACTTCGGTGTCGAACAGGTACGCCTCCAGGCCCACACTGGAGTCGCCGAACGTCGGTCGCGGGCCAAGATTCACCATCGCGCCGAAGGTCCCGCGCGAAGTCTGAACGCGCGCGGCGTACACGCCTTCCGGGGGCAGGAGCTTGTGCGGCGGCGGGACGAGGTTGATGGTCGGAAACCCGAGCCTGCGCCCGCGCTGGTCGCCGCGGCCGACCTTTCCGCCGACGGAATACAGCCGGCCGAGCGAATCCGCGGCGCGGTCGAGATCGCCTCCGGCGACCGCGCGCCGGATCGCGGTGGAAGAGATGCTGTGCCCGTCCGGGGCCTCCACCGCCCGCACCACCTCGACGTCGAACCCGTCGCGCTTGCCGAGCGACTTGAGCACGCTCACGTCGCCCGCCCGCGAGCGTCCGAAGCCGTGGTCGTAGCCGATGAGGAGCTGCCGCATCCGGAATCGCGCGCGCAACACCAGCTCCACGAACTCCTCCGCGGAATAGTCCGCGAGCTGCCGGGTGAACGGAAGCACGGCGACGTAGTCGAGCCCCGTCTCGGCCAGGATCTCGATCTTCTCCTCCCGGCTGGTGAGCAGCTGGGGCGCGGCGGCCGGATTCACGACCTCGAGCGGATGCGGGTCGAACGTGAGCAGCAGGCTCGGCAAACCGGCCGTGGCCGCGCGATCCACCAACCGCTGCACGACGTCGCGGTGCCCGCGGTGCATGCCGTCGAAGGTGCCGACGGTCACCACCGTCGCCGTCACAGTCGGCGGAAGACCGGACTCGTGCATGCGCGGGTCAGGCCGCGGCAACGGTCACCTCGAGCCGCTTCAGCGGCGGGGGCGACGCGGCGAGAGCGTCCACCGGAGTGGCGTCGGCGACGTCGAACCTGCCGATCCGCGTGCGCCGCAGCGACCGCAGGTGCGCCGCGCTCCCGGAGGAGCGCCCGAGGTCGCGCGCCAGGGACCTGATGTAAGTGCCGCCGCCGCAGGTGATGGTCGCGCTGAAAGCCTCGCCGATGAACGCGCCGAGCTCCCAGCGATGCACCACGACGCTCGCGGGAGCGAGCTCCAGCGCCTCGCCGCTCCGCGCGGCCGCGTAGGCGCGCCGGCCCGCGACCTTCTTCGCCGAGTACGCCGGCGGCACCTGCTGAATCTCGCCGGTCAGCGTGACGATCGCCGCGCGCACGTTCGCTTCCGACGGCGGCGCCGCCGAGCGCGTGACTTCACCGGTCGAATCGTCGGTGTCGGTCTCCGTGCCGAACGCTATGACCGCCTCGTACACCTTCGGCTCGACGTCGAGAAAGGTCGCGAGCCGCGTCGCCCGGCCCACCAGCAGCACCAGCAGTCCGGTCGCGAACGGATCCAGCGTGCCGAGGTGCCCGACGCTCCGCTCGCCGTACGCGCCGCGCACGCGGTCCACGACGTCGTGCGACGTGATCCCCGCGGGCTTGTCCACGAGCAGGAGCCCCTCAGGGCTGGCGGTCTTCATCGTCGGACGCTCCCGCCGCGGCGTCGCCGCCGGCCGGAGGCTCCACCCGCGCGGGCGTCTCGTTCTTGATCTGCTCGAGTAGCGACTCGATGCGCGCGGCGTGCGCGACGCTCTCGTCCACCTTGAACGTGATCTGCGGGGCGACGCGCAGCTGCAGCGTCTTCGCGATCTGCGAGCGGAGGTGGCCGGCTACGCTGCTCAGCCCCTCGAACGTGGCTGCCTTCTCCGTCTCCGTGCCGAGCACGCTGACGTAGACCTTCGCGTGCCGGAGGTCGGACGTGATGTCCACTCCCGTCACCGTGACGAGCCCCGTTATCCGAGGATCCTTCGCTCCGCCGCCCTCGGCGAGGAAGGTGGCGACTACCTCGCGGATCGCCTCGGAGACACGATCCGCGCGCCGCGTGTTACGCAGTGGCGGCCGGCGTGAGCGTGCGCGCCACCTGTTCCGTCCGGTAGCACTCGATCACGTCGCCGACTTTGACATCCTGGAAATTCTCGATCCCGATACCGCACTCGAAGCCGGAGCGCACCTCGCGCACGTCGTCCTTGAGGTGGCGCAGCGAGCCGATGACGCCGTCGTACACCTCGACACCGTCGCGGATCACGCGCACGCGCCCCTGGCGGTTGATGATCCCGCTCCGGACCGAGCAGCCGGCGATGACGCCGATCTTCGGCACGCGGAACAGCTGCAGCACGTGCGCCTCGCCGTACACGACCTCGCGCTCCTCCGGCCGCAGCAGCCCTTCCAGCGCCAGTCGCACCTCCTCGACCGCCTCGTAGATGATCTTGTACAGCTTGATGTCCACGCCCTCGCGCTCGGCCGCCGCGCGCGCGTTGTTGTCCGGCCGAACATGAAAGCCGACGATGATCGCGCCCGCCGCCCTCGCGAGCAGGATGTCGCTCTCGTTGATCGTGCCGACGCCGCGATGAATCACCTCGACCGACACCTCTTCGTTGGACAGCTGCCCGAGCGCGTCGGCCACCGCTTCCGCCGGCCCGCCCTGGTCGGCCTTGATGACGATCCGCAGCGTGCGCTTCTCGCCGCCGGACGTCTGCGTCATGAACTCTTCCAGCGACACGACGCCCTTGGCGGTGCGGCGGCTGCGCGCCTCGCGGTCCAGGCGCTGCCGGCGCTGCGCGATCTCGCGGGACGCAACCGCGTCCTGGACGACGATGAACTGGTCGCCCGCCATCGCGACGCCCGTCATGCCCAGCACCTGCACCGGGATCGCCGGTCCCGCTTCCTTCACAGCCTTACCGCGCTCGTCCAGCAGCGCACGCACGCGGCCGCTGAACATGCCGCAGATGAAGTCGTCGCCCACGCGCAGGGTGCCCGAGGACACCAGCACCGTCGCGACCGGCCCCTTGCCCGCGTCGAGCGACGCCTCGACCACCGCGCCGATCGCCGGCCGGTCCGGGTTCGCCTTCAGCTCCAGCAGCTCCGCCTGCAGCAGAATCTGCTCGAGCAGCGCGTCGATCCCCGCGCCGGTCTTGGCCGAGATCTCGGACGAGAGCGTGGTGCCGCCGAACTCCTCCAGCACGACGCCGTGCTGCAGCAGGTCCTGCTTCACCTTGAGCGCGTTCGCCGACGGCAGGTCCACCTTGTTGATGGCCACGATCATCGGGACGCTCGCGTTCTTCGCGTGCGAGATCGCCTCGATGGTCTGCGGCATCACCTGGTCGTCGGCCGCGATCACGAGCACGACGATGTCGGTCACCTGGGCGCCGCGCGCGCGCATCGCCGTGAACGCCTCGTGCCCCGGCGTGTCGAGGAACGTGAGGTTCCTGCCGCCCGGCAGCAACACGTGGTACGCGCCGATGTGCTGCGTGATGCCGCCCGCCTCCCCGGCGACGACGTTCGCCTTGCGGATGTGGTCGAGCAGCGAGGTCTTGCCGTGATCGACGTGTCCCATGATCGTCACGACCGGCGGGCGCGGCTTGAGGTCCTCCGCCTTGTCGGCGGGGACGTCCCCCGCGTCCGCGGCGAACTCCTCCTCGCGCACGGCCCGGAAGCCGAACTCGCTGGCGATCAGCTCGATCTGATCGAAGTCGAGCCGCTGGTTGATCGTCACCATGAAGCCGAGGTTCTTGAGCGCGAACCCGACGATCTGCGTGGGCGGGATCTTCAGGATCTCCGCGAGCTCGCTGACGCTGATGAACTCGTTCACGCGAACGGTCTTCTTCTCGCGCTCCTGCTCCGCGGTCCGCTGCGCTTCGATCTCCTCGCGCGACAGCGCGTCGTCGGCGCGGCGCGCTCCGCCGCGGCGCGGGGGCGCGCCGCGGATGGCGGTCATCGTCTTGAAGATGTTGTCGGACACCGCCTGCTGATCGACGGCGCCGCGCTTACCGCGCTTGCCGCGGCCGCGCGTGTCGTCGGTGCGGGCGCCGCCCGTGGGGCGGTCGTCCCGCCGCGTCGGAGTGCCGGCGCCGGGTGAGGCGGAGGCGATAGGGCGCGCGCCGTACGGAGTGCCGCTCGCAACCGGGCGCGGGCGCGGAGCGCCGGGCACGATCGGACGCGGGCGCTGGCGCTCGGGAATGGGCGGCACCGTCGGGGCCTGCGTCCCACCGGCCGCGGCCGGTGGCGGCGCGGCTGGCGGCGCTGCGCGTGGAGGCGGCGGCGCCGCGGCGGCCGGTGCGGGCGCGGCAGGCGCGGCGGCGGCCGCGGGTTGAGTCGGAGCGGGCGCGGCCGGCGCCGCGGCCGCCCGCCGGCGCACGGCGGGCGCTTCCTCGACCGGCGCGGGCGGAGGCGGGGCCGCTTCGACTTCAGGGGCGACCTCCGCGGTCTCGGTCACGGGCGGTGCGGCGCGGCGTCTCCGGCGCGGGCCGCCCTCGGCTTTCGGCTCCGGAGCGGGGGGCGCTGCTTTCTCCGCCGCGGCCGAGCTGCGGCGGCGGCGCGACGTGGTGGCTGGCTTCTCCGCGCGAGCGCGCTTCTCGCGCTCCCAGCGCGCCCTCAGCCGCGCGACCTGATCGTCGGTCAACGCGCTGACATGGCTGCGCACGGGCACGTCCATCTGTCGCAGGAGGGTCAGAACCTCCTCGCTCGAGATGCCGAACTCGGCCGCCATTTCGTGAACTCGAAGTTTGCTCAACTGGTGGTTCTCCACTGCTTAGAAATGTGACTAGTGACTAGTCACCAGCATGCCCTTCAGTCACCAACATCCCCCTCGCCAGCTGCGCATCGAGAACCCCGACCGCAGCCGTTGATGCTCTACCCACCGCCGCGCCCAGCTCCCGCGCGCTCGGCGCTTCCATCACCCGCACGTGCCGCGCTTCCAGCAGCGGCAGCACCTTGTCCAAGCTGTTGCGCGCGGCGTCAGGCGCCACCACCGCCAGCTTCACTTTCCCCTTCAGCACCGAGCGCCTCACCTGGTCCACGCCGATCACGACCGTGCGGCCGCGGACGCCCAGCCCGATGAGACGAAGCAGCTTCGCGGAATCGGTGGCGATCAGCCCTCCGCCTTCACTTTGCCTTTCGCCTTCGGCTTCGCCTTGGGCTCGGCTTCAGCCAGCGGCTCGTCCTTGGCCATCTCGTTCGCGTCCTCTCCTCCGGGGACCGGCGGACCGAAGTCCTCGGTGTCGGCGGTTCCTTCGTTGATCTCGCGCAGCGCTTCCTCGTTGCCGGGGAGCGGCGCCGCGCGCGGATCGATCCCGACGGCGGACTCCCCGGCCGGATCCTCCGCCATCCCTTCGTTTTCCGCCGCCTCGCCCGCGGCGCCGGCCGCCGCTTCGGCCGCGGCGTCGGCCGCGGCGTCGTCGGTGGTCAGCTCGTTGATGATGGACATGAGGCGGTCGGCCTCCTCGGGCGCGATTCCCGCGAGTCGCAGGAAATCTTCCCGCTCGAGATCGATAATGTCGTCCAATCTCTTGTAACCCGCTTCCTCCAGCACGGCCGACGTCGCCGCGGAGATACCGTCGATCTCGGCGAGACGCGGGTTGACCGCGGAATCCTCGGGGAGCGGCGCGAAGATCGGCTGATCGCCGGCGCGCTCCATCCACTCGCGGCTGGAGTAGAGATCGATCTTCCACTCGGTGAGCTCGGACGCGAGCCGCACGTTCTGCCCGTTGCGGCCGATCGCGAGCGACAGCTGGTCCTCGTCCACGACGGCCTGGATCGTCTTGGTGGCGGGATCGCTGAACACGCGCGCAACGCGCGCGGGCGCGAGCGCCAGCTTGGCGAACCGCTCGGGGTCCTGCGACCAGGGCACGATGTCTATCCGCTCGCCGGCCAGCTCGTTCACCACGGCCTGTACGCGCGAGCCCTTGATGCCGACGCACGCGCCCACGGGATCAACGGCGTCGTCCCGGGAGAACACCGCGATCTTGGTGCGGCTGCCCACTTCACGGGCCGCGGCGCGAATCTCCACGATTCCCTGCTGGATCTCCGGGACCTCGAGCTTGAACAGCGCCTGCACGAACATCGCGTCCGAGCGGCTGAGCACGAGGCGCGGCCCCTTGGGCGTCTCCTCGACGCGCTTCAGCACGGCGCGCACGGGCTCGCCCTGATGGAAGTGCTCGCGGTGGTTCTGCTCGCGGTACGGAATGATTGCCTCCGCCTCGCGGAACTTGTTCAGCATGACGACGAGCTTGCCGCGCTCGATCTGCTGGACTTCCCCGGAGAGCAGCTCGCCGACGCGGCTGGTGAACTCGTCGCGGATGCGGGTGCGCTCGCCTTCGCGCACGCGCTGGATGATGCGCTGCTTGGCCGCCTGCACCGCCGTGCGCCCGAACTCGGCGAAGTTCACCGGCTCCTCCATCATGTCGCCGACCTGGAACTCCTCGTCGGTCATCCGCGCTTCCTCGAGCGCGATCTCGCGCGCGGGGTCGGTGACTTCCTCCACGACCGTCTTGAGCAGCACGATCTTGATCGACCCCTTCGACTCGTCGATGTCCACTTCGGCCTGGACCGTAGGCCCGTGCCGCTTGGCGAGGGCGGCATAGATGCCGTCCTGAATCAGTCCGTGCAGCTCCGAGCGGTCCAGCTGCTTCGAGTTGGTCAGCTCGCGGAGCGCGATCAAAATATCTGCCGACATCTGGGCCTCTATCGATTCCAGTTAAACGCGAGGCGCGCTTCCCGCACTTCGTTGAGCGGCAGCCGCAGCTCCTCGCCCTTCGCCGTGCGCACGACCGCGATCTCGCGCCAATCATCGTGCTCGATTCCCACTATCTCGACCTCGGCCAATCCGCCAAGCAGGTCGCTCTTCACGTTCGCCTTCTTCCCCACGAACCGCTTCCAGTCCGCCGCGTCCCGCAGCGGCCGTTCGATCCCCGGCGACGACACCTCCAGCACGTACCGCAGCCCGTCCTCGTCCACGTCCAGCTTCGCCTCGATCGCCCGCGACGCCCGCGCGCAATCCTCGATACTGATGTTCTGCCCGTCGGTCCGGTCGATCCGCACGTCGACGATCGGGCGATTCCGGGTGCCCCCGCGACGTAGCTCAAAAAGCTCAAGCCCAACCTCTGCAAGTGCGTCCTTCACAATTGGTTCCAGCTCTGACTTCATTTACTTTATGATGTAGTTCCAGAGAACAAAAAAATGTGGGGCGAACTTCCCCCACATTCGTCTCGCAACGATCAGCGCGACAACCTTAATAATAGTCTTCGAGCGGCGTTGCCGCAATCAGGGGAAGAGCGCTGCGTGCTGCGCTTTTCCCCGAGCCCTCTACAATCTCAGCGTCATCACCGCGACCTGTCGGCCTGCATCCCCCGCCCGGTACGAGAAGAACCGCTCATTGTCATGCCGCGTGCACCACGGGCTCATGCTGATTTGCCGCACGCCGGCGGCCGAGGCTTGCTCCGCGAGGAGTGACCGCAGATCCACCTGCCCCGGCCGGGTGGCCGGGTTCCCCGTGAGCTGCTCCCTGACGTCCGCGCCGACCTCGTAGCAGCGCCCGCAGATAGCCGGGCCCAGGTGCACGCGCAACTCCTCCGGCGGCTTGCCGAGCATCGAGAACGCGGCAGCGGCGCGCGTCACGAAGCCCGCGGCGGTCGCTTTCCATCCGGAATGCAGCAGCGCGATCGTCCCCGACGGGTGCGCCATGAACACCGGGACGCAATCCCCGATCGACACCGCGAGCGCGAGGCCGCGCTCCGAGGTGATGTGCCCGTCGCCTTCTCCCACGCGGACCCAGCCCTGCTTGCCGCCGTCGTGCTCGAGGATCTTCGTGCCGTGCACCTGCCGCGCGAGCACGATGGCCGTAGCCTCACCGGCTATCTCCCGCTCCAGCGCCGCCCAGCGCCCCAGCGCCTCGCTCTCGGGGTCGCCGCCGGACAGGCCGAACGTCCCGGCCTCGCGGGTCGTCGTGAAGGCGCGGATGCCGAGCTCATCGAGCTCGGCGACTGGCTCGTGCGGGACCGTCAGACTACGCGCCCGGCGGGCGGCTCCCCGCGCCGATCCTCCACCCGGCGGATGTTGGCGCCGAGCGCGTTCAGCCGCTCGTCGATCCGCTCGTAGCCGCGCTCGATCTGCTGCACGTTGTTGATCCGGCTGGTCCCGTCCGCGCACATCGCCGCGAGCAGCAGCGCCATGCCTGCGCGGATGTCGGGCGAGTCCATGTACGCGCCGTGCAGCCGCTGCGGCCCGGTGATGAGCGCCCGGTGCGGGTCGCACAGCACGATGCGCGCGCCCATCGCGATCAGCTTGTCGACGAAGAAGAGCCGCGACTCGAACATCTTCTCGTGCATCATGATCAGCCCCTTGCACTGCGTCGCCGTCACGATCGCGATCGACATGGTGTCGGCGGGAAACGCGGGCCACGGCTGGTCCTCGAGCTTCGAGATGTGCCCGCCGTGATCCGGCTGAATCTCCTTGGACTGCGTCGCCGGCACGATCAGGTCGTCGCCTTCCACGACGCACTCGACGCCCATCTTGGCGAAGCCCATGCGCGTCGAGCGAAGGTGCTCCACGCCGGCGTCCACGATCCGGAGCTCCGAGCCGGTCACCGCCGCGAGCCCGATGAAGGAGCCGACCTCGATGTGGTCGGGGCCGATGGCGTGCGTGACGGGCCCGTTGCCGAGCTCCTGCTGGCCGTGAATGGTCATCGTGTTGGTGCCTATGCCGTCGATCTTCGCTCCCAGCTTCCCGAGAAACCACGCCAGGTCCTGCACGTGCGGCTCGCTCGCGCAGTTCCGGAGGACCGTGGTCCCCTCGGCGGCCGCGGCGGCCATCAGCGCGTTCTCGGTGGCGGTCACGCTCGGCTCGTCGAGGAAAACGTCCGCGCCCGTGAACTGCTTGGCGGAAAGCTCGAACTGGTCGCTCGCGTTGATCTTCGCGCCCAGCGCCTGGAGGGCAAGGAAGTGGGTGTCGAGCCGCCGGCGCCCGATCACGTCGCCCCCGGGCGCGGGAAGCGAGACCTCGCCGCACCGCGCCAGCAGCGGCGCCGCAAGCAGAATCGACGCGCGGATCGTGGCGCACAGAACCGGGTCCAGGTTGCCGCCGTCCAGCTTGGCCGCGTGCACCTCGAGCGTGTTCCGTCCCTCCCAGTCGATGGTCACTCCCATCGAGCGGATCAGCGCGACGAGCGTCTCCATGTCGCGGATCCGGGGGACGTTCTCGAGCCGGACCGGATGGCGCGACAGGAGCGCGGCCGCGAGTATCGGCAGTGCCGCGTTCTTGTTGCCCGACGGCCGGATGGATCCCTTGAGTGTCGCCCTGCCTTCGACTACGTACTGGACTGCGGGCATGGATTTCTGGATGGAGGTGATGCTGAAATATCTACGAGAAGCAGCCGTTGGCTATTGGCTCTTGGCTATTGGCTTGACTGCGCCGCGGACCGCAGCCAGTAGATTTCGTCGCGGAGACCAACAGCTAACAGCCAACAGCCAAGAGCTTCAAGTGGCCCTTCCCTTGCACACATCGTGCGCGTGAACACCTGGACGATGGCGATCATCGATTTGCTCGCGCAGCAGGCCGCGGCGCTGCCCGACACGATCTTCACCAAGCAGGTCGCGGAGGACCCGAGCTGGTGGCAACGCGTCACGGGCATCGCGAGCTTCGTCCTGTCGCTGACCGTCCTGGCGCTCGCGGCCGCGCTCATCCCGGCCGCGCTGAACGTGAGGAAGACGCAGAAGAAGATCAGCGACATGTTGGACCGGATTTACGGCGACATCAATCCGATCATGCGCCACGCCAGCTCGATCACCGACAACCTGGACTACATCTCGACGTCGCTCCGGGTGGACGTGCAGCAGGTGAATCAGACGGTCGCGTCGGCGAACCAGAAGCTGCTGAAAGCGGCGGAGCTGGCCGAGGACAGGATCAACGAGCTGAACGCGCTTCTGGAAGTGGCGCAGGAGGAGATCGAAGCGGTGTTCGTCGCGTCGGTCTCGACGATCAAGGGCGTCGGCACGGGCGCGGCGACGTTCGCCAAGGGGCGGGCGCGGAAGGGCCGGCGGCGGCGCACGCTGCGCGATCCGGGGCTGGTGGAGGCGGTGGAGCGGGTGGGTGACGCGCTCGATGAATCTTTCGCAGACGAGTCTTTTGACGAGGAGGGGCTGGACAATGGTGGCATCATCGGAGACCAAGGGGCCGACGGCCGGTCAGAAACGCCGCGCATCCGCCCCCGTGGATGATTTCAGCGACGACGATCGCGAAGAGCAGTTCGATCTCCTGACCGCGGCGGTCATCGGAGTGGCGATCGGCGCCGGCATCGCGCTGCTGGTGCGCCGAGGGCCGAGCGGAAACCGGCCGCTGCGGCCGGTGATGGACGCGGTCGGCCGCGGCGCGAAGTGGAGCGGGGCGATGGGACTCGAGGGCGCGCGGTGGGCGGGCGACACGATCCCGCCGTACGCCAGGCGCGCGCGCAAGACCGCGACCCGCGGCGCGCGCTGGGCCCGCGAGCACAGCGAGCCGTTGCTCGAGCGGCTGCCCGCACTGGACGAGGTGACGGATACGGTGCGTGATTACGTGGATGCGGCGCGCGAAGCCATCAACGAGACGGTCGAGCACGAAGCGCGTGATCTGCGCAAAGCCATCCGGCGGCAGCGAAAGCGGATCGGGATTTAGGGTTCGTCGCGCAGGCCGGCACCGGCGCCATCCCCTTCGGTCGCTACGCTCGCAAACCGCGCGAGCTAAGACGCGACCTGCGGGGACGGAGCCGGTGCCGGCCCTCCGCATCGTAGCATTGTCCAGACTTTTCGCGTTCGCGGGCCTTGCCGCGGTAGCTCTCCTCGCCCTCACGCCCGACGTCGCGTACGCGTGGACCCCGGGCACGCACATCTTCCTCGGCGAGGCGCTGCTGAAGTCGCTGCACCTCGTGCCGGGGAACATCGCGGCTCTGATCTCCGCGTTTCCCCACGACTTCCTGTACGGGTCCATCGCAGCCGACACGAGCATGGCCAAGAAGTACGCGCTGGCGGGCCGGCACTGTCACTCGTGGAAGGTCGGGCTGGAGATTCACGAGCGCGCGCGGAACGACCCTGTCCGCAGCTTCGCGCTGGGCTACCTGGCGCACCTCGCCGCCGATTCCGTGGCGCACAACTACTTCGTCCCGCGCCAGCTCACCGTCACCTCCACTACCAGCGCCATCGGGCACAGCTACTGGGAGAGCCGGTTCGAGATGCACCTGGGCGAGCGGTTCTCACGGCTCGCGCGGGAGGTGATCCTGCGCGACCACGAGCACTCCGACGCGCATCTCGACCGCATTCTGAGCCCCACGATCTTCAGCACGCCGACCAACCGGCGGATTTTCCGCGGCATGGTGCGAGTAGCGGACTCCGACGGCTGGCAGCGCATCTTCCAGATGATCTCGGAGAACAGCCGCTGGGACCTCGGCGAGCAGGAGTCGGGCGCGTACATGGACCGGTCGTTCAACTACATCGTGGACTTCCTGAGCCGGTTCGGCTCGTCGGAGGTGTTCGCGCTCGATCCGGCGGGCACGAGCCCGCTCCGGCAGGCGAAGCGCATCCGCCGCGCGGCGCTGAACAAGGGGGGCGGCGAGGAGAAGGTGGAGAGTGCCGCGCTCAAGCACTTCGCGATGCCGGCCACCGAGCTCGCGTACGTGGACAAGGTGGGCGGCTCGATTTACGAGCTGGCGAAGGGCGGCTCGGCGACCTAACCATACCAAGGCGGATGCGCTTCGAGCCGCAGCCCACCCTCGCGGGGGAGCTCGCCGAGCTGCGACCGCTTCGCCCGGAAGACCGGGCGGATGATCGGATCAACCCGCTCTCACGGTTACGATCCAGCTGCGGGGGAGATCGAGATCGGGTGGACGTTCCTGGCGCGGGCTCACTGGGGCGGTCGGGAGAGTCTCGTCTTCGAGATCACGTCGAAGAATTGGCAGCCACGAACAGCGTCTGCGTAGGATACGCGAACTCGATTCCCTCCGCCTCGAACTGCTCGTGCACGCGCAGATTGACGGCCTGCTGGATGTCCATGTAGTCGTTGAACTCCCGCGACAGCACGTAGTACACGGACTCGAAGTTCAGGGAGAAATCGCCGAACTCCTTGAAGTGCGACCTGTCGAACCGCGTCTTCTCCTGCTCCTCGATCGCCGCGCGCACGATGGCGGGGATCAGCATGAGCTTGTGCCGCGGTGTCTGGTACGTGACGCCGACGGGAAACACCACGCGGCGATGCGCCATGCGCCCGAAGTTGCGCAGGCGGCTGCCGAGCAGATCGCTGTTGGAGAATACGAGCTGCTCGCCCGACAGGCTGCGGACACGCGTCGTCTTGAGCCCGATGTGCTCGATGTTCCCCATGAGATCGTCCACCGCCACGAAGTCGCCGAGCACGAACGGCTTGTCCAGCACGATCGACAGCGACGCGAACAGGTCGCCCAGAATGTTCTGGGTGGCGAGCGCGATCGCGATTCCGCCGACGCCGAGCCCGGCGACCAGCGCGGTGATGTTGATGCCGAGGTTGTCGAGCGCCAGCAGCAGAATCACCGTCCAGAGCACGAGCCTGATGGCGAAAGCCAGCGCGCTCATGGTAGTGGCCGCCGCGGCGTCGCCGGTCATCTCGCGCGCGGTATAGCGCCGGAGCCACCCGCCGAACCCGGCGGAGGTCCACAGTCCGAGCTGCAGCAGCAGCGACAGCACCGCCGCGATCTCGACGACGTTGCGAAAGCGAGCCGGCACCTCGAGCGCGCCCAGCGCCGCCGACAGCGACAGTATCGGAATGAAGAGCGGGTGCGTCTTGGCCAGCGCCAAAACGACGACGTCGTCCCATCCGGTCGTGGTCCGGGCCGCGTACTTGGCGGCGCGGCCGCGTATGATCCGTAGCGCAAGGCTCAGCGCGAGGAAGGTTGCGAGGCCGACGACGAGTGCCAGCGCCCACTGGCGCGGCGAGTTGGCGACGAAGATCGCGTCGAGAATCGTCATGCGTGGCTCCTTGGCTTCAGGTAACTCGCAAGATAGACCGTGGTCCACCTCGGCTGACACTGCACCGCGACACGCAGGCGGAGGAGGCGGCGAGGAGGGCGCGTTCGCCGCTTGATCAGCCCGGCTCCTCAGCCATTGACAAGCGGTTGCTTTGTAGTGTAAAGTACTTGGCGTGACGGTTATTTCACCGAAAGTACCATGACCGAGTCCGTGCTGACTTCCACGCCTCGCCCGCGATGGTGGAAGTGGATCTTCATCATCCCGCCAATCGCCGGCTTGGTGATCGCCTTGCTGGTCGCGGAGCCGCGCCGCCGTGACGACCTCACCCTGCTCGCCGGCTCCTGAAACCTCCGGCGCCGGCGCGCGTAGGTAGCCCAGTGAGATGACCACGCCCAGGCGGGCCGCTCCCCGGAAGACGTCACCAACAACGCGAGAAATGTCATGAAGCGCCCAATCGTTGCCCTGCTCGGGCTCGTAACCCTGATCGCCGCCGCGCCAGTTCAGGCTCAGGCGCCCGCGAGACCCGCCGGCCCGCCGCCGGCCGGTCCCGGCGAAGTCCGCGGCACCGTCCTGACCGAGGGCGACAACGCCCCCGTCGCCGGTGCCACGATCACCGTCCGCAGCAAGCGCGATTCTTCCCTGGTCACCGGCGCCATCGCGGGCGACGACGGCAGCTTCCGCGTGCAGGGACTGCGTCCGGGAACGTATTACCTCCGGATCACCCAGCTCGGCTATGCTCCGCGCACCACGCCCGATTTCAGCGTGACGCCGGAGAAGCCGTCCACGACCATCACCGGCATTCAGCTTCCGCGCGTCGCGATAGAGCTGTCGACCGTCGAAGTCTCGACGGAGCGCGCGGCCGTGGTGATCGAGCCCGACCGCAACAGCTACCAGGCCAAGCAGGTTGCGCCCGCCGCCACCAGCGCGAGCGAAGTCCTCCAGGCCACTCCGTCCGTCGAAGTCGACGGCGACGGCAAGGTCAGCCTACGCGGTAACGAGAACGTGGCGATCCAGATCAACGGCCGCCCGGCTCCGATCCGCGGCGAGCAGCTCGGCGCGTACCTGAAGGGGCTCCCCGCGAACATCGTCGAGCGCATCGAGGTCGTACCGACGCCATCCGCCCGGCACGATCCCGAAGGAATGGCCGGCATCATCAACATCGTGCTCAAGGACAACGTGGACCTCGGCCTGAGCGGCGGCTTTATGGCCGGCGCTTCGCCGTCGCAGCGCTACAACGCGAGCGGCAACCTGGGCTACCAGGAAGGACGGCTCACGCTCTTCACGAGCTACGGGTTCAACTCCGACAAGAGAGACATCGTCGGAATCAACGACCGCGAGCGGTACGACGCCCTGTCAAACCCGCGCTCGTTTACCGAGCAGGACATCGCCAGTGAGGCGGGCAACGCTGGACACAACTTCAACGTCAACCTCGACTTCAAGCCGAACAAGCGTGACGTCATCTCCAACATCCTGTCGGTAAATCGGCGCCGTTCCACGGACGAGTCCATCAATGGCTACACGGAGCGGGACGGGTCGCGGACGGAGACGGACCGGTACAACCGGGTCCGCGACGCGGGAGTCACGGGCTTCGTCGCGGACTACACGCTCGCGTTCAGGCGGACGTTCGAAGCGCGGAAGCACGAGCTCGGCGCGGAGATGAGACTCAACCGCTCGTCGGACGACGACGACAACACGCTCTGGCACCAGGCGATCCCCGGCAACGCGCGGACCGAAGGCGAGCGCAACGAGCTCGACGCCGTCACCAGGCAGGCGATCGCGCAGGTGGATTACACCCGCACGCTTCGCGAGCGCACCAAGCTCGAGACGGGCTACAAGGGCACGGCCCGCTGGCTGGACCGCGATTACTCGGTCTTCAAGGACGCGGCCGGCTCGGGTGACTGGACCCTGGACGGAAGCCTGACCAATTCCTTCCAGTTCGACGAGCAGGTCCATGCCGCGTACGGCGTGCTCAGCCAGGGCGTGGGCAAGTTCGAGCTCCAGGGAGGGCTCCGGGCCGAGCGTGCCAACCGCGATTTCCAGCTGGCGGACGAGAGCTACCCGTACAACTACACCAGCCTCTTCCCGAGCGCGGTGGTGAGCTATAAGGTGAGCGACGCCACGCAGCTCAAGCTGGCGTACTCGCGCCGCGTGCGCCGTCCCGGCACGCAGGAGCTGAACCCGTTCCCGCAGTTCTTCGACGTGCAGAACGTGTTCATCGGCAACCCGGATCTGAACCCGGAGTACACCGACGCGTTCGAAGCCGGCTACACCCGGATGTTCAAGCTCGGCACGATGCAGGTGTCGCCGTTCTATCGTCGCACGACCGACATCATCCGCGTCGAGATCGACGCCAACGACACGTTCCAGGGACGGGAGGTTACCTCGATCAACTTCAAGAACCTGGCTACGGGCACGTCGTGGGGGACGGACGTGAACGGCTCGCTCAGACTCGGTCCCAAGTTCACCGGCTTCGGCGGATTCAACATCTACAAGATGGTGACCGACGGCGGCTCGCAGTCGGCGCTGGCTTCGGGTGGAGTGACCTGGGCGGCGCGCATCAACGGCACGACCCAGCTTCGCCCGGACCTGAGCCTGCAGGCGATGTACTTCTATCGCGCGCCGATGCAGGCGGAAGGATACAAGTTCTCGGGGATGCAGTTCGCGAACATCGTCCTGCGGAAGAAGATCAACGGCGACAAGAGCAGCGTCGCGCTGCGCTTCACGGATCCGTTCAACTCCCAGCTCTTCCGTGCGAAGGTCAGCAACGACGACCTCACGCAGTTCACCGAGCGCAGGTTCGGCCTGCGGGCGGTGTACCTGTCGTACCAGATGACCTTCGGGCAGGCGCCGAGGGTTCGGCAGCCGACGATTCAGACGCCGCCGGAGCCGCAGACCGGGTTCGCGCAGTAAGAATAACTGCCACTTAGAACAGCCAAGCTGCGAGCAGCCAGCCGGAAGCTCGCAGCTTGGCTGTGCTATGTCGTAGCTTCGCGCCCGCGTCTGCTCGCAAACGCAATGACAAACGCCACGATCAGGGGGACGAGCCGCTCCATCCAGTCCCCCGGAGTATCCGGCAGCAGGTAGAACACGACGGTCAGGCCGAACCCCGCCACGATCGACGCGAGCACTCCGCGCGCCTCGAGCCGGTACCCGGCCAGTCGCAGCACCAGCACGGGGCCGAATGCCGAGCCGAGCGCGTGCCAGGCGAACAGGACGCGCGAGAAGATCGCCGCCGGCGCAACGATCGCGAGCGCCATCGCGAGGAGGCTGAGCACCACGACGACGACGCGCGACGTCCCGAGCCCGCCGATCTCGCTCACCGGCCGCCGCGCCGCGCGCCGCAGGTCCCAGGACACGGACGAAGCCGCGACGAGCAGTTGGCTGTCGGCGGTGGACATGATCGCCGATAGCACGGCCGCGATCATCAGTCCCGCCACCATGGGCGGTAGCGTCGCGTTCGCGGCGTGAAAGATGACCTGCTCGCCATCCGGCAGCTCCCTCCACAGCGCCCGCGCGCACAGGCCTACCAGCAGCATTCCGCTGTAGATGACGACCGCCCACGTGATCGCGATCGCGCGTCCCTGCGCCAGCGAGCGCGTATCGCGCAGTGCCATGAACCGGTTCACCACGTGCGGCTGCCCCGGATAGCCGAGCCCGATCCCCATCGTGCCGAGCACGAACGCCAGAGCCAGAACGCCACGATACTCGCGAGTGAGCGACGCGCCCGACTCGCCGGCGGCGAGCCGCAGTCCTTCCCCCAGCTCGGCGAAGCCGCCGAGATGCACCAAGGCCGCGACCGGCAGGATGACGGCTGCCAGAGCCATCAATCCTCCCTGCAGCATGTCCGTGACGCTCACCGCCCAGAAGCCGCCGAGCAGCGTGTACGAGAGGATCACCGCCGCGCCGACGGCGATGCTGAGGGTGCTCGACAGGCCGAACGCGGACGCGAACGCGTGCCCCGCGCCCTGGAACTGCGACGCGATGTAGAACATGAACGCCACGAGCACCGCGGCGGAGCAGAACCGGATCGTCAGCGGATACAGGCGGTGCGTGGAATCGCCGGCTATGAACTCCGTCAGCGTCAGGCTCGCGCGCGCGCGGCTCAGCCGCATCAGCCGGGGCGCGACCCAGACCCAGTTGATCAGAAAACCGGTGAGCGTGGCCGGAAACAGCCACAGCGCCGAAAGCCCCCAGGCGTACGCGGCGCCGCTGACGCCGAGCAGCGTCCATGCCGACGACGAGCTGGCCGACGCGCTCAGCCCCGCGACCCACGCGCCGAGTCGCCGTCCGCCGAGAAAGAAGTCGCCCTCGTCGCGCGTCCGGCGGCTGGCCCACAGCCCCATCGCCACGAGCGCCGCATTGTACGCGACGAGTGTTATGAGAATGGCCTGGCCGCGTGACATCGCGGAATTGTACGCGCTCGCGCCCAGCCGCGAAACGTGGCGGAGGGCCATGCAGCAGGTCAGTTCGTCGGCGTTGAAGGTCCCTACCGGGCGGCGCGCGTTCGCGATACTGGCACTCGGATTGCCTCTGGAGGGTCATCGGACTTTCTTAACGAGCGCCATCCCGGAGGCCATTATGCGCAGGACGTACATGCTCGCACTCGGCGCCGCTCTGCTGGTAACGGGCGGCTGCAGCAATCTCGGATCGATCGGCAACATCCTCGGCAGCGTCCTCGGCGGACAGGGCGCGCAGCAACAGCAGATCGACGCCGAGATCCAGCAGGTCGACGCCAGCGGTGGACGACTGTACGTTCGGACGCAGGACGGCCAGACGGGGACGATCCGTGTGGACAGCCGGACGCAGGTTGTGTACAACAACCAGCAATATCCCGTGACGGCGCTCGAGCGCGGCGACATCGTGCGGATCCAGCTGCAGCAGACGCAGAACAACGAGCTGTACGCCACGCGCATCGACGTGCTGCGGAGCGCGAGATAGCACTTTCAGCTCGCGCTGACCGGCGCTAGCGTTATGCCATGATCACAGCGCGGGCTTTCCGTGCGCTCTGCTGCGGCGTGCTGGCCGCGGCTGGGTGCGCGGCGCCGGAGGACGCGCCGGCTCCGGCGAGCGCGTACTCCGACGCCGCGGAGATGGAAGACTCCGAGCCGACGTCCGGTTCCGGCTTTCTCGATCCGAATCTGGCGACCACCGCGGCGCTCAGCTCGCTGCCCGGCATAAGCGACTCGGTGACGCTGGCGGTTATCGCCGGCCGGCCGTACAGCAGCAATCTCGCGCTCGACAGAGTACTCTCCCGCCACCTGAGCGCCCCGTGGCGGGACTCGGTGTACGCCCGCCTGTGGATTCCGTTGGATCTCAACACGGCGAGCTCCGACGAGATCATGCTCATCCCGGGAGTGGACACGCGCCTCCGGTACGAGCTCGAGGAGTATCGGCCGTACGACGGAATCGAGGAGTTCCGGAGGGACATCGGCGAGCAGCTCGGCCCGGAAGAAGCGGCGCGTCTGGAGCGGTACATAATCCTTCCCTGAGCGATTGCGGATTGAGAACTTTTCTGGCCTCAGTCAGAAGTCGCAAGCCGCGCCATTGCGCGGGCGGCCCGGACACGTTCTATTCGTCCCCGCTGGCGTCCCGTTAGGGCTGTGCCCACCGATCTGCCGAGGAGGCCTCATGGTTTCGCTGACGTCGCTGTGGATCCCGATTCTCGTGTCGGCTGTCGTCGTGTTCCTGGTGAGCTTCGTCCTGCACATGGTCATTCCGTTCCATAAGAACGACATCAGGAAGGTTCCGCGGGAGGACGAGTTCCTGGCCGCGATCCGCGGGTTCAATCTGCCGGCGGGAGACTACGCCGCGCCGCACGCGGACTCCCCAGCGGCGATGAAGGATCCCGCGTTCCTCGAGAAGCGCGCAAAAGGGCCGACTGTGATCATGACCACGAGCCCCGGGGCTCCGCCGCCGATGTCAGTCACGCTCACCAAGTGGTTCATCTACTGTGTCGTCGTATCGCTGTTCGCCGCTTACGTCGCGAGCCGGACGCTTTCCCCAGGCACCGAGTATCTGCAGGTGTTCCGCATCGTGGGTACGGCGGCGTTCATGGGGTACGCGCTCGCGCTCGTGCAGAACTGGATATGGTACATGAAGGACGGCGGCGCGACGTTCCGCTCGATCATCGACGGCCTGGCGTACGCGCTGGCCACCGCGGGCGTGTTCGGCTCGATGTGGCCCGCGGCATAGCGCCGCGAAAAACGCGCGCGTCGTCGGGCGCGTCGCTTATAATGCTTTGATGCCGCAGGTCACCGATAATCAGGACGGAGCGGAGGCTCTCTAATTGGCGAGAAAACCCAACTACGATTTCGAGAAGCGCAGAAAGGAAATGGACCGCAAGGCGAAGAAGGACGCCAAGCGTGACGAAAAACTGCGACGGAAGGAAGCAGGCATTGTGGATGAAGAGTATCCGCCCGCGACAACCGAGTCCGAGGATCCCGGACCGGCGACGCCGGATCAGGACTGAGGACGAGCGAGCTCCGGCTTCGCCGAACGGCGCGTGCCTTCCGCCTTCGAGATTCCACCTGGTGAGCTGACGGTGAGGGCTTCCCGCGCTTCCGGCGCCGGCGGCCAGCATGTGAACAAGACGTCTTCGCGCGTGGAGGTGGTCTGGAACGTCGCCTCCTCGCGCGCGCTCTCTCCGGAAGACCGCAGCTGGCTGCTTCGCAAGCTCGCCAGCCGCCTATCGGCCGACGGCGGCCTGCGCGTCGTGGTCAGCGACACGCGCAGCCAACTGCGCAACCGCGACATCGCCATGGACCGGATGGCCGAGGTCGTGCGCGCCGCCCTGACGCGGCCCAAGAAGCGAAAGCCCACCAAACCCTCGCGCTCGGCGCTCCGCGCTCGAGTCGAGGCAAAGAAGCGGCGGTCGCTGAAGAAGAAGCTGCGCCGCGACACCGGCGACGAATGACGCCCAAGCCGATCGATCCTGCCCAGCTCCGCGCCGCGGTGGAGCTGCTCGAATCCATAGTGGACGACCGCGCCACGCTCGCCGGAATCCCTGACGACGAGCGCAAGCGGCTGCTGCAGGCCGCGGGCAAGGTCTCGCGCCCAGACGCGATCGATCGCCGGCGGCTGCTCAAGGCGTCGAACCGCAAGCGCAAGGCGGAGAAAGTCCAGCGCGAGGAGAACACTTTTGCGGCCACCGGCATCCGCAAGCTCCGCAGCGCGCCGGTGTTCAACACGCCGAATGCGACGGCGCCGGCCGACTTCGAGCAGCGGGAAGTCGAGGATGATCCGGATTTCCGAGAGACACTGGAGCCGCAGCACTGCTACGTCTGCAAGAAGCACTACTCGCGGATCCACCACTTCTACGACCAGCTGTGTCCGGAGTGCGCGGAGTTCAACTACTTCAAGCGCACCGAGCTGGCGGACCTGAGCGGCCGCGTCGCGCTGCTGACGGGCGGACGCGTCAAGATCGGGTATCAGGCGGGCATCAAGCTGCTCCGCTCCGGCGCGCGGCTCATCGTCACGACCCGCTTCCCGCGCGACTCGGCCGCGCGCTACGCGCGCGAGGCCGACTTTGCCGAGTGGGGCGACCGGCTGCAGATCTTCGGGCTCGACCTGCGGCACACACCGAGCGTGGAAGCGTTCTGCCAGCATCTGCTAGCCACGGAAGAGCGACTCGACTTCATCATCAACAATGCCTGCCAGACCGTTCGGCGTCCGCCCGACTTCTACGAGCACATGATAGAGGACGAGCAGGTCGCGCTGTCCACGCTGCCGGAAGCGGCGCGCCGGCTGCTCGGCGCGCACGATGGGCTGCGCAGCGCGAACATCCTCGGCGGCGGCGAAGCGCCCGTCCCGCGGCGAGCCGCGGGCGAGCTGATCGGTCTGACGCACGCGGCGGCACTGTCGCAGGTGCCGCTGCTCCCGGAAGACATCGCGGCGGACAAGCGGCTCTTCCCCCAGGGCCAGCTCGACAAGGACCTTCAGCAGGTGGATCTCCGAGGCCGCAACTCTTGGCGGCTGCTGCTGGACGAGGTGCCGTCGGTGGAGCTGCTCGAGGTGCATCTGGTGAACGCGATCGCTCCATTTCTCCTCAACGCGCGGCTCAAGCCGCTGATGACGCGCACGCCGGAGCGCGACAAGCACATCGTGAACGTGTCCGCGGTGGAGGGACAGTTCTACCGCCGGTTCAAGACTACGCGCCACCCGCACACCAACATGGCCAAGGCCGCGCTGAACATGATGACGCGGACCTCGGCCGCGGACTACCACGCCGACGGCATCCACATGAACAGCGTGGACACCGGCTGGGTGACGGACGAGGATCCGGTGGAGATCGCGGCGAGGAAGACGGCGGAGCACAGGTTTCATCCGCCGTTGGACATCGTGGACGGCGCGGCCCGGATCGTGGATCCGATTATTGCGGGGTTCAACGACGGGGAGCATGTGTGGGGGAAGTTCTTGAAAGATTACGTGCCGACAGACTGGTAGAAAAGCGCTGCGTGCTGCGTGCTGCGTGCTCGCGGCATCGAGGCGCGGGAGGCAATGGTGGTGCCTCGCAGGGGAAAAACAGTAACGAGTCGTCAGTTATCAGTTGGCAGTGATGAGTGAAGATTCGGCGCGCGAGTCCCTGCCCCGGTTCCTCGCGCAGCGCGCGCGGAACGCTTCGGACGGCCGGTTGGCGCTCGACGTGGCCGGAGGACTCATCGCGGTAGCCGCGGCGGCGACGGTAGCCCGCTCGTCCGCGAGCCTGCTCCTGGCAGCCGCCGGAACTTGCTTCGTCGCGTTCGGTCTCTGGGGGATCACCGACCGGGAGCTCGCCGAGCGCCGGGCAACAATCGGCCCCATTGGAGGCGGACTACTGCTTACGGCACGGGCAGCGGCGATGGTCCTGGGTGTGATCGGGGGCTTGGCGCTGCTATTTGGCTTCCTCGCGGTCATGCTCGGCACCTGGATCAGCTAAAAAGCGCCGCTTGCTGCGTGCGCGCGAGTACGGCGCGGGGAAAAGGATTGTGCGATTCCACTGACTGCTGATAGCTGATAGCTGATAGCTGCTTTTCCCCTGCGAGGCACCACCGTCGGCTCTGCCCGCCCTGATGCCGCGAGGACGCAGCACGCAGCACGCAGCACGCAGCACGCAGCGCTTTTCCATGCAATCCGGATAACATTCAGTAGATGGACTCGAACCAGCCTTCTCCCTCGGAATCGCAACGCGCCGCTATAGAAGCGGCCGTCGGCCCGATGCTCGTCCTCGCCGGCCCCGGCGCCGGCAAGACGTTCTGCCTGATCGCTCGCATCCAGTATCTGATCGAGACCCTCGGTATGGCCCCCGAGCGGATCTGCGCGTTCACCTTCACCAACAAGGCCGCCGGCGAGATCGCCTCGCGCCTCGAGCGCCAGCTCGGCGAGCGCGCCGAGCACATCAAGCGCGGCACCATTCACTCGTTCTGTGCTGAGCTCCTCCGCGAGCTGGGCTCCCACATCGATCTGGAGCCGGGGTTCGGGATCGTGGACGAGGATTACCAGCGCTCGGTGCTGCGGCGGCTCGAGGGCCACCGGCCCTGGCATCGCAGCGTGCTCACGCGCTTTTCGGCCCACCGGTTCCGCGGCGACGAGCTCCGGCGCAACGACCAGGAGCTGTACGACAAGTACCGCCGCTTTCTCGAGCAGCGCAACCTGCTCGACTTCGACATGCTCGTGCTCAGAACCGCCGAGCTGCTGCGCGACAAGGAAGCGGCGCAATTGATACGCTCGCGCTGGGACTGCGTGCTGGTAGACGAGTTCCAGGACCTCAATCGCATTCAGTACGGGATCATCCGCGAGCTGGCGCGCGAGCATCGCAACATCTTCGCCGTCGGCGACGACGAGCAGTCGATCTACTCCTGGGCCGGCGCCGACCCGGAAGTCTTCGTTCTGTTCCAGGAGGATTTCGGCGCCGCGCGCGCGGAGCTGGGGGAGAACCGCCGCTGCCCGCGCGAGGTCGTCACGCTCGCGCGCCGCCTGGTCACGATCAACACGCCGATCTTCCGCGACCGCGTGCATGCCGAAGGAGCTGATCGGGAGTCACCGTTCCCGGTGGTGGCCTGGTCGTTCCCCGACGACGACTCCGAGATCGCCTGGGTTTTGGAGGACGTGCGCCGGGATCGGGAGCAGCATTCGCTCCCCTGGGACGAGTTCGCCCTGCTCTACCGCACCAACGAGATGGGTAGCGCCGCCGAAGCGGCGTTCCTGTCCGCGGGGATTCCCTGCCGCCTCGCGCAGGGGCGCGCGCTCTCCGAAGACCCCGTGGTGGGCTACGTCATCGCCGCGCTGCGCGTCATTCTGCAGCCGGAGGACGAGATTCACCAGGAGAATTTCCTGCAGGTCGTGCTTCCCAAGGCGCTGTTCGACGACGTGCGCGCCCAGGCGGAGGAAACCGGCCGGGAGCTGGTGGACAAGCTCACCGAGCTGGCCCGCGCGCTGCCCCGGGACCACGGCGACGCGAAGAAGCTCTGGCGCGCGCATTACGCGCTCGAGAATCTCGCGGCGCTCGGCAGCAAGCACACCGAGCTGGGATCGCTCGTGGAGGAGCTGCTGTCGCAGCGTGTCGGCGAGTACCGGACCGTGCTGGAGGAGCACCACGACGAGTTGTCCGATCCCGCGGAGGATCCGGACGTCGTGCGCCTCGCCGGACGGCTCTCGGACGCGTTGGCGACGAGCCGGCCCGTGTGGCTCGCGCCGATGGGCGGCGCGGAGATCGCGCTCAAGGGAATGCTGCTTGCCATTGGACTGGTCGACGTGCGGTTCGGCGGCGCTCCTCCGGCGAACGCGGAGGTCGTTACGGCCGGCGCCGTCCCCGAGCTGGGCATCGCGCTCGGCACGTTCAAGGCGGCGCAGCTCATTCGCACCAGCGGATTCAGCAACCGGTTCCGCGACTTCACCGCCATCGATCTCGAGACGACCGACAAGGACATCGCGACCGCCGAGATCGTGGAGATCGCCGCGGTTCGCGTGCGGGACGGCAAGATCGTCGACGAGCTGGGGACGCTGGTGAAGCCAAGGGTGCCCATCACGGCGGGCGCGCGGCGCGCGCACGGAATCAGCGATGACGACGTCGCGGCCGCGTCGCACTTCGAGGAGGTGTGGCCGCGGTTCCGCGAGTTCTGCGGCGCCGACGTGCTGGTCGCGCATAACGGGTATCGGTTCGACTTCCCGGTACTGCGTCGGATGACCGCCGCGCTGGACGCGCCGCGGCTGTGCACGTACGACACGCTTCCGCTTGCGCGGGAGCTGCACCAGGGCAGCGCCAAGCTCCCCGACGTCGCGGGCCGCTACGGCATCGACACCGGCCAGTCGCACAGAGCGCTCGACGACACGCGTACGCTGGCGCGCGTCTTCCTCGCGCTGGGTGAAGGCAAGGTGGCGCGCGCGCGAAAGACCGCGCTGGTGAACCTCCTCGACCAGCTCGGCATCGCGCTCGCGCTCGCCGATCAGGAAACCCTCTGCGCCGAGGCGAAGCTCCTCCGGCGGCTTACGCCCTTCTACTCCCTGAGCAAGCGCAGCGACTGTCTGGAGCTGTATCGCGGGGAGCGCGAGCTCGCCGGCGACGACCGGCTTCCGCCCGTGGAGGACGTGATCGAGCTGCTGGGCGGCGAGAGCCGGATGGCCAAGATCCAGTCCGACAAGAGCGCCGAGGACCGCTATCCGGCGGCGATGAACCGCCTGCGGCCGCTCATCGAGCAGTTCGCCGACAAGCCGCTGCGCGAGCAGATCTCCAGCTTTCTCGAGCGGGTCGTTCTGTCCAGCCGCGACGTCGAGCTGAGCACCGGCCGCGTCAACCTGCTCACTCTCCATTCGACTAAAGGGCTGGAGTTCTCGCGCATCTACATCGTGGGCGTCGAGGATGCGCAGTTGCCTGGGGGACTGGGGAGAAACCCCGGGCCGAGCAAGCGCGAGATCGAGGAATCCCGCAGACTGCTGTACGTGGGGATGACGCGCACCAAGGACCGCCTGGTGCTCACGCGGGTGGACGTTCGCCGGGGAGCGCCGACGGGCGGCAAACGTTTCCTCGACGAGATGCAGGTCGTCCCCCGCCCCGCGATCTGAAAAGGCTTGACACACGCGGCGGGTGCAGGACATATTTAGACCGTTGGCTAATTATGTAAGTACGCCGCCCGTAACTCCGGACACCATGAACGACGTTTTCCGCGCGCTGGCCGATCCGACCCGGCGCGAGATCCTCGAGCTGCTGCGCAAGGGACCTCGCACGTCGGGCGAGATCGCCGAAGAGTTCTCCACCAGCTGGGCCACCGTGTCGCGCCACCTGAGCGTGCTGCGCGACGCCGACCTGATACTGGCGGAGCGCGACGGACAGCACATCGTGTACGAGCTCAACACCACCGTCTTCCACGAAGTCGTAGAGCACCTCGTCAAGTGGCTCAAGCCCGGGAAATGACCATGCGCAAATGGATTCCTTTCGTCGTCATCGTGCTGGCCTTCGGCGCCTCCGTCGCCGTCTACTCCCAGCTTCCGGACCGCGTCCCCTCGCACTGGAATCTCGCGGGCGAGGTGGACGGCTGGATGAGCCGCGAGTGGGGCGCGTTCATCATGCCGCTGATCCTCGTGGGCTTGCTGGCGATGTTCCACCTGCTGCCGAGGATCGACCCCAGGGGGCCCAACTATGCCAAGTTCAAGGGCACTTACGAGACGCTGATTCTCACCTCGATGGTATTCATTCTTGGCGTGCATCTGGTGATGCTCGCCGCCGCGCTCGGCAAGGACGTGTCGGTGAACCGCCTCATGCCCGCCGGCATCGGCCTACTGCTGATAGTGCTGGGCAACCTCATGCCGCGGACGAGGTCGAACTGGTTCGTGGGTATCCGCACGCCATGGACCCTGTCGAGCGACCGCGTGTGGGAGCGCACGCACCGGTTCGGCGGCCGGCTCTTCGTGGCGACGGGCGTGGTCATCGTGCTCGCCTCGTTGTTTTTCCCATCGATCTCGAACGCCGTGCTGGTCACGGGCGCCGTGTGTATCTCGGTCCTGGTGTTCGCTTACTCGTACGTCATCTGGCGCAACGATCCCGACGCCCGAAAAAACACCGCGAGCCGAGCATGACGGGGGGATAAGACTTAACTTCCGGGGTGTAGCGCCACCGCGACACTCACCCGGGAGTTGCCAGTGACAACGCTGATCGTGATCCTCGTCGTCGCCGCACTGCTCGTGTTCGGCGTCATCGCGCTGTACAACAAGCTCGTCGGCCTGCGGGTCCGCGCGCAGAACGCGTGGTCGGACATAGACGTGCAGCTCAAGCGGCGGGCCGACTTGATTCCCAATCTCGTGAACACGGTGAAGGGCTACGCCTCGCACGAGCGTGGAACGCTGGACGCGGTCACGCAGGCCCGCACGCGCGCGGTGGCCGCCCAGGGAGCCGGACCCGCGGAGCGCGCCGTCGCCGAGGCGCAGCTCACGTCCGCGCTCCGCGGGCTCAGCATCGCGGTGGAGGCGTATCCTGAGCTGCAGGCGTCGGGCGGGTTTCGCGATCTGCAGGCGCAGCTCACCACCATAGAGGAGTCGGTGCAGAGCTCGCGGCGGTACTACAACGCGGTCGTGCGGGATCTCAATACCTCCATCATGACGTTCCCGTCGAACATGCTCGCGGGGCCGATGGGGTTCCAGCCTCTCCAGTTCTTCGAGGCCGAGGCGGAGGACAAGGTCTTGCCTCAGGTGCAGTTCTAACGAACGCGGCCGGGAAAAGCGCTGCGTGCTACGTGCTGCGTGCTGCGTGCTGCGTGCTGCGTCCTCGCGGCATCGAGCCGAGAGTAGAGTGAGGCGCTGCGTTTCGGCTTGGGCGGCTGCACTGGTTGCGGCCGTGCTCCTCGCGTCCGTCCCGGGCGCGCAGGAGAGGTCCATCCGGCTCTCCGAGTTCGATGCAGTGCTGGAAGTCGGCGCCGACGGGGTCATGGATGTCACGGAGCGCCTGACTGTCGCCTTCAGCGGCCAGTGGAACGGAATCGTTCGCGAGCTCTCGCTGCGGCACAACACGGCCCAGGGCCGCGCGGTGCGGCTCGATCTCGACGTCGGCGAGATCACGGACGGCGCGGGAAGCCCTCTGCACGTGGAGCGCGAGAGCGGCGACGGGACACGCAAGCTGCGCATCTACGTGCCGGGCGCGGCAGACGCCGAGCGGCTGGTCGTCATCCGCTACCGCGTGTCGAACGCGATTCGTTTTTTCTACGATGACAGCGACGCGGGCGCACTGGACGAGCTATACTGGAACGTCACCGGCAATTTCTGGGACATGCCCATCGCGCGCGTCCGTGCCAGGGTGACGCTGCCGCCGGGTGTGCGCCCCACGCGGGCCGCGGTCTACACCGGCGGGCTCGGCTCGACGGCCGCAGAGGCCGACATAGATACGGCGGGCAGCGTAGTGACGTTCACGAGCAGGCGGGAGCTCCAGCCTTTCGAGGGAATGACGATCGGGGTGGGCTGGCCGGCAGGACACATCGCGTCGCGTCCCTCCGAGACGGAGTACGCGGCACGCGAAGTACTGCGCTGGTGGCCGGTTTTGCTTCCCTTCCTCGCCTTTTTTCTCGCCTTCAGGACGTGGCGCAAGCGCGGCCGTGATCCAGCGGAGCAGTCCATCGCCGTCACCTACGAGCCCGTCGGGAATCTGTCGCCCGCGGAGATCGGCACGCTCGTGGATCACCGGGCCGAAATGCACGACATCACGGCCACCCTCGTCGATCTCGCGGTGCGCGGGTTCGTCAGGATCGAGGAGCACAACGAGAAGAGGCTGCTCGGCCTCCTGACCGATACCGATTTCGAGTTCTTTCTGCTGCAGCCGCGCAGGACGTGGAGCGGGCTGACCAAACACGAGGAGCGGTATCTCGACGCGCTCTTCGCCGGCGCCGACTCCGTCAGGCTCTCGGACCTGCAGAACAAGTTCTACAAGTCGCTGCCGGAGATTCGCGAAGCCCTGTACGAGCAGCTGATCGAGCACGGGCATTACGTGCAGCGACCCGACACGGTCAAGAACAACTGGCTCGGCCTGGCCGGTCTCGTTCTCGTGATCGGCGGAGCGCTGGCGTTTTTCTCCGCGAGCCGCGGGTGGGAGTGGATCTCTCCCGTAGCGATGTTCGCCGCAGCGGCCGTAAGCGCGGTGATGCTGGCCGTGTTCGCCAACCTGATGCCCGCGCGGACGGAGTCCGGCGCGCGGGCGCGTGAGGCGTCGCTGGGCTTTCGCGAATTTCTGAATCGGGTCGAGAGCGACCGATACAGGCGGATGATCACGTCGCCCCAGATGTTCGAGCGGTTCCTGCCCTACGCGATGGCGTTCCAGGTGGAGGAGAAGTGGGCGCGAGCGTTCGAGGACATCTACCGCGAGCCGCCGAGCTGGTACACGGGAAGCAGGATGGGACATTTCAGCGCCGCCGACTTCTCGTCGAGAATGAGCAGCCTTTCGAGCGCGGCCAGCAGCACTATGTCGTCGAGCCCGAGCTCGTCCGGGTCGGGAGGCGGAGGGTCGAGCGGCGGCGGCAGCGGCGGCGGCGGTGGCAGCGGGTTCTAACGCGACAAACGACGACACCAGGAGAAACGATGAGCAAAATCATTGCGGTTGCGGGCGCGACGGGCGCGCAGGGTGGCGGCGTCGTGCGCGCGATTCTCGCCGATAGGAGCGGCGGATTCGCTGCGCGCGCGCTCACGAGAGATCCGGGCTCCGACAAGGCGAAAGCGCTCGCCGACCTCGGCGCGGAAGTGGTGCAGGCCGACCTGCACGATCCGGCCAGCGTCAGACGGGCATTCGAGGGCGCGTATGGCGCCTATTGCGTGACGTTCTTCTGGGCGCACATGTCCACCGAGGCGGAGCTGGCCGAGGCGCGCAGCATGGCGGAGGCCGCGAAGAGCGCCCGGCTGCAGCACGTGATATGGTCCACGCTCGAGGACACGCGAAAGCTCGTGCCGTTGAGCGACAACCGCATGCCCACGCTCATGGGCAAGTACAAGGTCCCCCACTTCGACGTGAAGGGGGAAGCGGATGCGCTGTTCGCGGCCAGCGGCGTGCCGGTGACGTATCTGGTCACGTCGTTCTACTGGGAGAACTTCATCTACTTCGGCATGAACCCCAAGAAAGGCGCCGATGGGAAGCTCACCCTCTCGCTCCCGATGGCCGGCGCGAAGCTCGCCGGAATCGCCGCGGAGGACATCGGCAAGACCGCGTACGCGATCTTCAAGAAGGGACCGGCCGCGACCGCCGGCAAGCGGATCGGAATCGCGGGAGAGCACCTGTCGGGCGCGGAGATCGCGGTGAAGATGTCCAAGGCGCTCGGGCAGGACGTCACATACACCGCCGTTCCGTTCGAGGTGTTCAGGAATCTTGGCTTCCCCGGCGCGGACGACCTCGGCAACATGTTCCAGGTCTACGCGGAGTTCGAGCAGCCGCTCGCGGACGCGCGTGACCTCGCGAAGACGCGAGCGCTCAATCCGGAGCTGCAGACGTTCGACCAGTGGCTGGCGCGCAACAAGGAGAAGATCCCGCTCGAATAGGCGGAGGCGCCACATGAGCGAGCTCAATCCCTCCGCAGCCGACGCGCGGTTCGTCGACAGCGTGCCGGAGATCTACGACTTGCATCTCGGGCCGCTGTTCTTTGGACAGTACGCGCGCGATCTGGCGACACGTTTGGCCGCGAGCGAGCGACCGGTCAGAAAGGTTCTGGAGATCGCGGCCGGCACCGGCATACTCACCGAGCAGCTCGCGCGGCTGCTGCCGGCGGAGGCAAGCATCGTCGCGACTGACCTGAATCCGCCGATGCTTGCCGTGGCTCAGAAGCGCTTGCAAGGTGAAGCTTCCGGCTCGCGCATCGAGTGGCGCGAGGCGGACGCGACGACTCTCCCTTTCTCCGACGGCTCTTTCGACGCCGTCGTCTGTCAGTTCGGCTGCATGTTCTTCCCGGACAAGCCGCGGGCAGCGAGCGAGACGCATCGCGTGCTCGCGCCGGGCGGCCGCTGGCTGTTCAACGTGTGGGGCAGCCTGGAAGAGAATCCCATTCCGCGCATCGCGCACGAGACGATCACCAGCTACTTCACCGACGACCCGCCCCAGTTTTACAAGGTGCCGTTCAGCATGCACGAGGAGGAGAGCACGCGCGAGCTGGTCGCGGGCGCGGGGTTCTCGGACGTCACCGTCATTCCGCTGCCATTCGCGGCCGAAGCGGCGTCGGCGCGGCACGCGGCGATCGGGCTGGTGCGGGGCAATCCCGTCCTGGCGGCGATCGAGGAGCGCGGCACGGTCGGCGCCGACGAGATCATCGAAGCCATCGCCGCGGCGCTCGCGCGCGAGCTGGGTGACGGGCCCCTGCGTGCGCCGATGCTGGCGTACGTCGTCTCAGGGCGGAAAGCGCCTGAATGAGGTAGGCAGTTGTGGAGTTTTGCCATTGCTTGCGACTTCGGATTGAGGACTTTGCGGCCTCAGGACCAACGGCCATTGCGGATCGGCGATTAAGTGAGGGCTGAGGATGAGCGGAACTCAGGGGGGGACGACGCGGCGAGACGCTTCTCTCCGCGGTCCTCATTTAATCGTCGATCGTCGATTGCGGTTAGTCCTGAGGCCGCAAAGTCCTTAATCCACAATCCGCAACCCTGCCAGGCGATCCCGTAGTCCTCGCCGTGGTTGCTCGACCCGCCCCAGAACGTGCCGTGCGCGCGGTCGAAGAAGATCGCGTTGTGACGGGAGCGGCGGTGGCGGCGGTTTTTTGAGGAGTTGCAGGAGCCTTACTGCACCGATCCGCCCGCCGCCGCAGCCCTCGCATTTCCATGCCGCTCATACCAGCTCATCATGTAGAGCTGCGTTCGCATCCAGTTCGACGGCTTTGATCCGGTGCCGTGATACTCGCCCTGGAAACGGAGTAGCTCGGACGGCACGCCGCGCATCTTGAGCGCGGCATAATACTCTTCGGTCTGCGACATCGGTGTTCGGAGATCGAGCTCCCCGGTCATCAGTAACGTCGGAGTTTTTACCCGGCCTACGTGCATCAGGGGCGACTGCTCGAGCCAGCGTGCGGGATCTTCCCAGAAAGGTTTTTCAAAGAAGTTGAACGTGAATAGCGGAATGTCCGTCTGCCCCGCCATGCTCAACCAGTTGGTCACGGGGCAGCGTACCGCGGCGGCGGCGAACCGGTCCGTGTGAGCGATTGCCCAGCTCGATAGCACGCCGCCGCCACTGCAGCCGCCCACGAACATTCGATTCGTATCGATGTACCCGCGCCTGACTAGCTCGTCGACGCCGGCCATGAGATCGTGATGGTCGACACTTGGATACGCGCGCTGAATCGCATTGCCGAACTCGGACCCATACCCCGTGCTGCCGCGCGGATTAGTGTAGATCACCACGTATCCGTGCGCTGCGAAGTTCTGGAACATGGGATTGAAGGCAACGCTGTACATCGCGTGCGGACCGCCGTGGATCTCCATGATCAACGGATACTTGCGCGATCCATCAAATCCGGGTGGCTTCACGATCCAACCCTGGATGCGCGTGCCGTCTTGCGATGGATACCACATTTCCTCGACTTCGCCGAGCCTGATGCCGCTGAGGAGGGTTCCGTTCACTCGCGTAAGCGGCGTCAGCTCGCCGGCGCGCCGCAAGTCGATCCGGACCACATCGGACGGGCTGTGGTAGCTGGCCGCGATCCCTGCGGCCGAACCGTTGCGCGCTAGCGATCCGAGGGTGAGCACATGCGTTCCGCGAGTGACCGGTCGAACCCCGCCGGCGAGCGAGGCGAAATGCACGTTGCGCGTACCGCGATCGTCGGCGGTGAAGTACACGCCGCTGCCATCGGGCGCCCAGTGTAGGCTCGACGCATCGCGGTCCAACCCACCCGAAAGCTTCCGCACGTCGCTCCCGTCCGCGTCCATCACATACACGTCGGATACGCGGTAACTGTATGACGCCGTCGGGGTGCCGACGAACGCAATCCTTCGGCCGTCCGGCGAAATTACCGGGGACTGCCATGCGCCCGTTTCGCGCGTAAGCCGCGTGATTGCACCGCTCGCGATATCCAGCGCGTAAATGTTGCCGCTGCGATACGTGCGCTGGCTCTCCGGTTCGCGGAAACCGTCAAAGAGAATGGTGCGACCGTCGGGAGACCAATCCCATCTGACACCCGATCCGTCGCCTTCCGCCGTGTAGCCGACACTCCATTCTCCGCGTGTTAGCTGGCGTATGGCGCCGCCGTCGGCGGAAACAGTGAAGAGATGGCGAAAGCCGGGCCGCAGGAACCCGCGCCGGTCGAACCGGTAGTGCAGCCTGTCAACGTGCCGGGGAGGCTCCGCCCACTTCGCACCCTGAGGCGCCGCGGGCAAATCGATCTTCCACGGCGCCTTCGCGGGCACGAACATACTGAAGCCGAGGTTGCGTCCATCGGGGGACCAGCGCAGGTCGCCGATCGACTCGGTCGCTCGCGTGACTTGCGAAGGCGCGCTCTCAACGTCCATCCACCGCACCCAAACTTGTGTCCCCCTGGGCTCCCCTTCCACCAAGTACGCGATCCGCGTCCCATCGGGCGACCATACTGCATTCGAGCCGCGCGTCAGGAACCGGTTGCGCGTGCCGTCGGCGTTCATGATCCAGAGCGCTGTCTTCCATTCGTCGTCCTGCTTGTCGACCCAGCGGCGTGTATAGACCAGTTGCGCTCCGCTCGGCGAGAGCTTGGCGTCGCTGACCGTCTCATAGTCGAGATACCTGGCGACGGTGAAAACGCTGTCGGAGGACGGCGCCTGCTGTGCGGGTGCTGGAGAAGCGACGAGCGTCACGGACGACGCGACGACTAGCAGAATGCAGGGGAGATGAGTCATCGGAAGGTCCATTTTTCGGGAAGGCCCGAGATCGTTAACGGGGAAAAATGCAGCGCGATTGATTACCACGCTATGCCGTAGTCCTCACCGTGGTTGCTCGACCCGCCCCACATGCTGCCGTGCTTGCGGTCGAACAGGATCGCGTTGATCGGGCCGGACGTGAGCCGCGCAAATTCCAGTGTGTAGCCCATCCGCGTCAGCTCGGTGCGCACGGAGTCGGGCGTCGACGTTGCGACGAGCATCCGCCCCGGCCGTGACTCGTGCGCGCCAAACGACGAGCGCATCTGGTAGCTGTTGATGTTCGCGGCCTCGCTCGCCTGCTGTACGGTCATGCCGAACTCGACGACGTTCAGGAAAAACTGCAGCAGGTTCTGGTCCTGCGAGTCCCCGCCCTGCACGGCGAACGACAGGTACGGCGCGCCGTCCTTGAGCGCCATCGTCGGTGTCAGTGTCACGCGCGGGCGCTTGCCCGGCTCGATCACGTTGTAAGGATTGTCCGCGGCGCGCGTGACGAACTGCTGCGCGCGCTGGCTGAGGCCGACGCCGGTCCGGCCCGCGATCACCGCCGGAATCCACCCGCCGCTCGGCGTGATCGAGACGACCCACCCTTCCGCGTCGGCAGCCTCGACCGTAGTCGTGCCGGCGTAGAAGCCGCGCATGAATGCGGCATCGTCGAGCGCGGTTCCGGGCGGCCGGTCCTGCCCGCCGCTCTTCGGCAACGTGTCGGGCGCGGGCGAGATCGTCCATCCCCTAAGCAGATCCGCGAACGGGTTCGTCCCGTTCTGGAACGGATACGGATCGCCCGGCTTCACGCCCGGATCGTTCCGCTCCCAGTTGATCTGGGAGAATCGCAGGCGCGCGTAGTCCTTGGACAGCAGCCCACGCACCGGCTCCTCCGGCGGGAAGTACGGATCGCCGTAGTAGAAATCGCGGTCGGCGTACGCGAGGTTCATCGCCTGGTAGATCGTGTGCATGTACCGCGGCGAGTTGTACACCATCGCCTTCACGTCCACGTTCTCCAGGATGTTGAGCGCCTGGAGCAGCACCGGCCCCTGCTGCCAGAAGGGGAGCTTGTACACGGTGATCCCCTTGTACGTCGTGCTGACGGGCTCCTCGAGGATCACGCGCCAGTCGGCGAGGTCGCGCATGGTGAACAGCCCGCCCTCCTCGCGCGTCCCGCGCACGATCTCCGCGGCGATGTCACCCTTGTAGAAGCGGTCGTACGCCGCGAGGATCGCCTCCCTGCGATTCTTCCCCGCGGCCCGCGCCTGCCGCTCGGCTTCGACCAGCTTGCGCAGCGTCGCCGCAAGATCCGCCTGCACGAATATCTCTCCGGCCTCCGGCGCCGCGCGCTCACGATTCGCGTGCGGGAGCATCACGGCGCGCGAATACTTCCACTGCGCGATCGTGTCGCGCATGCGATGGATCGAGTTCGCGGTCTGCGCCTCGATCGGGTAGCCGTCGGCGAGCTGAATCGCGGGCGCGAGAACTTCCTCGAGGGTCAGCTTGCCGTATTCGGCGAGCATTACCATCAGCCCGCCGGGAGTGCCGGGCGTGATCGCGGCGAGCGGACCGTACTCGGGCGGGTAGGTGAATCCTCTCGACCGGTAGTACTCCGCGGTTGCGCCCGTTGGCGCGACGCCGAGCGCGTTGATGCCGATGACCTTCTTCAGGCCGGGATGGTAGATGAGCGCCTGCGTCTCCCCGCCCCAATGCAGCACGTCCCACATCGTCGCGGTGGCGGCGAGCATGGCGCACGCGGCGTCCACGGCGTTGCCGCCCTTCTGGAAGATCATCGCGCCCGCGGTCGCGCCGAGCGGCTTGCCGGTGATGGCCATCCAGTGGCGGCCGTGCAACGGCGGCTTCATGGTGCGCTGGGCGAGCAGCGGCGAAGAGAGTGCGGCGAGTGAGACCGCCGCGGCGCAGAGCGAGAGGATTCTACGTGTTCTCATTGGTCGGTCCAAATTGAGAGGCGCTGCCTTGCGCGATGAAGTTAGCACGCAGCACGCAGCACGCAGCACGCAGCACGCAGCACGCAGCACGCAGCACGCAGCGCCTTACCTTGGCAGCTCCGACCTCTGCTTGACCAGCGACAGGTCCCGTACGGGCGCCTGCGTCGCCTCCGGCGGCCGCCCGTTGGTCATCGTGCACTGCCCTTCGAACAGCGCGCCCTCGGCGATGATCACCACGGGCGCGCTGACGTCGCCGTACACGCGACACTTTTCCTTCAGCTCGACGCGGTCCGACGCGACGACGTTGCCCACCACCTCGCCTGAGATCTGCACGATGCCCGCGCGGACGTTCGCGTTGACGACTCCTTTCTCACCGATGACCAGGTTGTCGTTGGAAACGATCTCGCCGTGGAGCCGGCCGTTGAGCACGACCGTGCCGGTGAAGCTGAGCTTGCCGTCGATCTCCGATCCTTCCTCGAGGTAGGTCGTCGGTCCGGCTTCCTTCACCTGCGGCTTGTCCTGCTTCCTCCAGGGCACTTACCGCCCTCCGCGATCAGCGCGAGCCGAACTGCTGCTGCGGTCCGGTGTTGCGCTTCTCGTCGATCGCGATGACGCGCTCGGCCTGCTCGTTCATCTTGGTGATGTTGCCGTTGAAGAAGCCGCCCTTCGAGATCACCAGCGAGTCCGTCTGGATGTTGCCGGTCACCCGTCCCATCTCGGCGATCTCGACGTTGCCGGTCGCGACCATGTTGCCCTCGTAGTGGCCCATGATGATCGCGTCGACCGTCTGCACGTTGGCGTTCACGACGCCCTTCTGGCCGATGACGAGCTTGCCGCCGACGTTCAGCTCGCCGCCGACCTCGCACTCGACCTGGATCGAGTCGGTGATGTCGAACTTGCCTTCCATGCGGGCGTGCTCGCCGACGACGGTGAGCAGAGTGATCGATACCGGCTTGCCGTTCTCGGGCGTGACGGCAGGCATGGCCTTGTGGGGGGTCTTCTTGTCCCGGAACATCAGCTTCTCCTTGCGGTGGCAGCACCGCCCAAATGAGCGAGTTCCCCGTGGCGGGGGGAGCCAGAAGTACGGCCGCGGAGAGCGGGTGTCAACCCTGGAGGGCAGCTACCTCGCGTGCCGGGCGCTTAACTACTCGTTTTTGGCGGTCGGCTGGTCCGGCACGACGGCGCCGCGGCTGGACGCGAGGAACTGGATCGGATCCACGGACCGCCCCCGCGTAAGGACCTCGAAGTGCACGTGCGGGCCCGTCGCCACGCCCGTGGCGCCGACCGTCGCGACCGCGGTACCCATCTCGACGCGGTCGCCTGCCTTCACCAGCGCCCGGCCACAGTGCGCCAGACGGGTGACTACGCCGCCCGAGTGCTCCAGCTCGACCGTGAGACCGTACCCAACGCGCCAGCCAACGTAGCGAACGCGGCCGGAAGCCGGCGCGACGATTCGCGTCCCGTGCGGCGCCGCGAGGTCGACTCCCTTGTGCGCGCGGAAGATGTCGAGGATCGGGTGCATGCGCGACGTGGCGAAGCGGCTGGAGATCCGGCCCGAGACCGGCATCACCATGTTGCGGGGAGGAAGGCGCGCGGCGCGCTCTTTCGCCACTATTGCCCCCAACGCGTCCACGCTGTCGAGCAGACCGACCACCAGCCGCTGCGACTCGGCCAGCTTGTCGGCGCTGGCGGCCGCGATGAACGTCGTCTCGCGAGTCCAGGTCGCCGCCGTTGCCACGGTAACGAAGAGCAGGCTTCCGAGCACACCGACGGTGCGCGCGCGAATGCTGAGCTGACGGGTGGGGGCGCCGGGACGCGGCGGGACGAGGATGAGCGTCCACGAGCGCCTGCGCTCGCGCCTCGGTGCTTTTCTCAAACGCGGGCCCTGACGGGCTGCGCCGGCGTCTGCGCGAGCTCCAGCCGGCGCGACGCACCGGGCGTAGCCGTGGACACCGGCGCGGCGCCGATCGAAACCTGGCCGTGCAGCATCGCCCCTTCGCGCAGCAGCATGTTGTTGGCGCGGATCTCTCCGTGCACCGCGGCGCCCGGCTCGATCTCGACGCGGCCGGTCGCGTGCACGTTGCCGTGTATCGTGCCGGCGACGATCACGTCGCCCGCCTCGACGTCGCCGATGACACCGCCGCCCGACCCGACGATGAGCATTCCGGCGCGATGCACGCCGCCCTCCACATGGCCGTCCACCCGGATCGTGCCGTCGGTGTCGATCTCGCCTCGCAGAGTGAGGCGGTCATCGATGATCGAGAGTCCCGGGGGACGCTTTTGCGCACGCGCACCAAAAAGCTTCATTGTCTGCCGTCCTCCACGTAAAACCGCTTCGCGTGAGTCACCAGCTTGGGTCACGGAGCCGGTCTTCGCCAGCCCCCACGCGCCTTGTGTGCCGAAGACGTTTTTTTACGGAATAGGCAACAGTTTTTCGTGGACAAACGGACGAATCAGCTGGCGGCGCTGCCAAGAAATGTGATGCATGCCGGGCACTCGCATCGTGTTAACGCGCTGTCTGCGCGATCGCGCGCTCGAACCGTACGAACGAGGCTTCGAGACCGCCCATTAACCGTGTTTTCGTGAACTCGTCGGCAAACGAGTGGCGCAGCGACGCCCGGGCCATCGCCTTGAGCTGGGGATAGCCCGGCAACTGCTCCTGCACCGCGCGAACGTATTCCATTGTCATCTCCGACCTCGCGACACCCTCGTCGTCGGTGGACAGCGCGACCGGTACTCCGGCCCTCAGGTACGCGCGCAGAGGATGATCCCTGCCCTTCACGCCAAGGATCACGTCATTGCTGGTGAGGTTGATCTCCACGAGTACGCCGCGCCGCGCCATTTCCGCGAGCAGCTCGTACGGCCGGTCCTCGTGCATCACCGACACGCCGTGCCCGATCCGCGACGCGCCGGCTATCTCGACGGCTTCGCGCACGTGAAAGCGCAGTCCTTCCGGGGGAACGAGCCCGCTCGCCAGCTCGCCCGCGTGGAGCGAGACCCGGACTCCCGGATACAGCGGCGGCGATAATGCGCGGCATCGATCCGAGTCGCGAGATGCTCAAGCGCGCGCCCGCTCCGGCAGTAGCTGATTCACTTTCCTGGGATCGGCGCGCCCCTTCGATTTCTTCATGACGAGTCCCACGAGCACGCCCTGCAGCTTCGTCTCGCCGCTCCGATAGCGCGCGGCTTCGGCCGGATTTTCCAGCAGCACCTCGTCGATCCACCCCACCAGGGCAGCGTCGTCGCCGACCTTCTGGAGTCCTTCTTCCGCGGCAACCTGCGCGGCGGGCTTGCCGGTCTCCACCATGCGTGCGAAGACGCGCTTCGCGGCCGTATGACTGACCACCTCCTCGCGCACCATCCGCAGCAGCTCAGCCAGATCGGCGGGACGCACCGGGAATTCGTCGATCGGCACTCCGGCGGCGTTCACCGCGGCCGACACCTCGCCCATCACCCAGTTGAGCGCGGCCTTCGGGTCGAGCGACGCGCGAGCGACCGCCTCGAAGTACTCGCTCATCCCCGCGCTCGCGGTGAGCAGCTCGGCGTCGGCGGCGGAGATCTCGTAGTCCTCGATCATGCGCTTGCGCCGGGCGTCGGGCAGCTCGGGAATCGCGCGACCGACGCGCGCCACCCATTCCATGTCCAGCACCAGCGGCGGCAGATCCGGCTCGGGGAAGTAGCGATAGTCGTGGCTCTCCTCCTTGCTCCGGGCCGGGCGGGTCTCGCCCTTCGCGCCGTCCCACAGCATCGTCTGCTGCGTCACCGTGCCGCCGCTCTCGAGGAGCGCTACCTGGCGCGCGAACTCGGCGTCGAGCGCACGCTCCACCGCCGAGAACGAGTTCATGTTCTTGACCTCGGTCTTCGTGCCCAGCTCCGTTGTCCCGCGGATGCGCGCGCTCACGTTGGCGTCGACGCGCAGACTTCCCGCTTCCATGCTGACGTCGCTGACCCCGGAGTAGCTGAGTATCTGCTTGAGCAGCCGCAGGTACGCGCCCGCGTCAGCCGCGGACCGCATGTCGGGCTCGCTCACGATCTCGATTAGCGGCACGCCGGCGCGGTTCAGGTCTATCGCGGTGGCGCCGGCATACCTGTCGTGCACCGACTTGCCCGCGTCCTCCTCCATGTGCACGCGCGTGATTCCGACCCGCACCGGCGTCCCGTCGTCCAGCTCCCCGATCGTCAGCCACCCCTTCTCCGCAAGCGGGCGATCGTACTGCGAGATCTGGTAGCCCTTGGGAAGATCCGGATAGAAGTAGTTCTTGCGCGCGAAAACCGATGTCGCGTTGACCTTGCAGTCCAGCGCGAGCGCCGCGCCCACCGCGAGCTCCACCGCGTGCTGGTTGAGCACGGGAAGCGCGCCCGGCAGCGCCAGGCAGACGGGACACACGTTGGTGTTGGGCGGCGCGCCGAAATCCGCGGAGCAGCCGCAGAAGGCCTTGGTGCGCGTCTTGAGCTGCACGTGCACTTCCAGGCCGACGACCATCTCGTAGTCCGCGCTCGCGGCCGCGCTCATGCGCTCTTCTCTCCGGGGAGGAGCTCGCCGGCCAGCGCGCGCTCGAGCCCGAACGCGGCGCGGAACATCACCGACTCGGCGAAGTGCGGAGCGATGATCTGTCCGCCGACGGGAAGGCCCCTCGCGCCGCCGATCGGAATCGACATCGCGGGAACGCCGGCGAGGTTGGCGGACGCGGTGAAGATGTCGCTCAGGTACATCTCGTACGGGTCCTTCACCGCGCCCAGCTCGAACGCCGGCGTAGGCGTGGTCGGCGTAAACAGCACGTCCACCCCGCTCGCGAACACGTCCCGGAAGTCCTGCGCGATGAGCGCGCGCACCGACTGCGCCTTCTTATAGTATGCGTCGTAGTAGCCGGCCGAGAGCACGTACGTGCCCAGCAGGATGCGCCGCGTCACCTCGGGGCCGAAGCCGCGCGCGCGCGTCGCCTCGTACATCCCGGTGAGGCCGCGCTCCGACGGAACGCGCAGACCGTACCTGACGCCGTCGAAGCGCGCGAGGTTGGACGACGCTTCCGCCGGCGCGACGATGTAGTACACGGGAATCGAGTACGCCGTGTTCGGCAGCGACACCTCGCGCACTTTCGCGCCCAGCTCGCGATACGCCTCCAGCGCGCGCTCGCATTCCTGCGCGATGCGCGGGTTGAGACCCTCGGGGAAATACTCGCGCGGCTTTCCGATCACGAGCCCCTTCAGTCCGGCGTTCTTCTCCAGCTCGTACCTCGGCACCGGGACGTCGGCGCTGGTGGAGTCGAACTGGTCGCAGCCCGCGATCACCTCGAGTCCGATCGCCGCGTCCTCCACGGTGCGGGCCAGCACTCCGACCTGGTCGAGCGAGGAGCCGAAAGCGACGAGCCCGTACCTGCTCACTCGCCCGTACGTCGGCTTCACGCCGACGATGCCGCAGAACGACGCCGGCTGCCGCACCGATCCGCCGGTCTCGGAGCCCAGCGCGAGCCGGACTATTCCGCCGGCAACCGCGGCGGCCGAGCCCCCGGACGAGCCGCCCGGCACCCGCCGGATGTCCACGGGATTCCTGGTCGGGCCGTAGGCGCTGTTCTCGGTGGACGAGCCCATCGCGAACTCGTCCATGTTGGTCTTGCCGATGATCACCGCGCCGTTGGCGCGCAGCCGGCGCACGACCGTCGCCTCGAACGGGCTGACGTAGCCCTCGAGAATCCGCGAGCCGCAGGTAGTGGGCATGTTCAGCGTCGCGATGTTGTCCTTCACCGCCACGGGAACGCCCGCGAGATTGCCCGGCGCTTCCGCGCGCCCGATGAGCGCGGTCAGCTCCTGCGCGTGCCCGGTCGCGCGGTCGCGATCAGTGGCGAGAAATACGTTGAGCGATTCGCCGCCGGCGCCGATGTCGTCCGCGCGGTCGAAGGCGGCGCTCACCAGATCGGACGGGAGCGCCGCGCCTTCGCGAACGCTGGCGACGCATTCGGTGAGCGGCCGCGACAGCAGCTTCGCGGCCGAGGCCGGCGCGCGCGGTGGAGGTGACTTCACGGGGTGCGCTCGGACGATCCCTCGTGGGTGGCCAGCCGCGGTACGATAATAAATCCATCGCGCATCTCGGGCGCGAAGGTCGCGGGCGCGTGCACGAGTGCATCCGCCGGGCCGTGATCGGCACGGAGACGCTGGCCTCCCGAGCTGAGCCCCTCGGCGGGAAGAATGCGCTCCGTATTCACCTTGGCGAGCTGTTCCATGTGCCCGAGAATCAAATTCAGCTCGCGCGCGAGCGCCTCGAGCCTGCCTTCGTCGACCGCGAGGTTCGCCAGCTTCGCGACCTTCAGGACGTCCTGCCGCGTGACGGCCATCAGCCCAGTCCCCTCTCGAGAGTGGTGTACGCCAGCTTGATCGTCTTCCGGCCGACATTCTCGTCGTCGAAGTCGATTACCGCTTTGACGTCGCGCCCGACGCCGGTGATCTCGGCGATGGTACCGCCGCCGAACAGCTTGTGCTTGATCCGCTCGCCGCGCACGTACTGCGCCTCGTCCTGCGACGCGTCGATGTCGGGATCGCGCGCGGGCTTCCGCCACTCGGGGGTGCCGTGGTTCCGTCGCTGGGCGCGCTCGCCCCACGTCGCGCGCGACGGCGCGTCCACGAACATCGACCGCCGGCCGAGCGAGCGGAGCTTGATCGTCTTGCGCTCCTCCAGCATCCCCGCCGGAATCTCCTTGAGGAAGCGCGAGCGCATCGACGGCATCGTCTCGCCGTTCCGTCGCCGCGTCTCGGCGTGCGTGAGGTACAGCTTCTTCTCCGCCCGGGTCACGCCCACGTAGAACAGGCGGCGCTCCTCCTCCAGCAGCGCGGGCTCGTCGATCGACTGGCCGAGGGGAAACAGGCCGTCCTCGAGCCCGGCGACGATCACCAGCGGGAACTCCAGGCCCTTGGCGTTGTGCAGCGTCATGAGCGTGACCGCGTCGGCCGAGGAGTCGAGCACGTCCACGCCCGCGATCAGCATCGCGCGCTGGAGGAAATGGTCCAGCGGCGTCAATCCAACCTCGCCGCCCTCCTCGATGACGAGCTCGGCGGCGCCGTTGATCAGCGCGTTGACGTTGTCGCTCCTGTCCCGCGCCGATTCCGGACCCTCGGCCTGGAGGTACGCGCCATACTGGATCGCGTCGATGATGTCGCGCAGCAGCTCGTCCACGCTCGCGTCCGCCGCCATGATGCGGAACGTACCGATCATGCCGGCGAACTCCGCCAGCGCCTTTCTCGCCGCGGAGCGGAGCGCGTCGACCAGATCCGCGCGGCGGGCCGCCTCGAGCATTGGCAGTCCCGCCTTGCGCGCGATCTCGGAGAGCATGTCGATGCTGGTCTCGCCCAGCCCCCGCTTCGGGACGGAGATCGCGCGACGGAATGCCTCGTCGTCCCAGGGGTTGGCGATGAGCTTGAGGTAGCTCACGAGATCGCGGATCTCGCGCCGGTCGTAGAAGCGGACGCTGCCCACGAGACGGTACGGCAGCGCGTGCCGGCGGAACGAGTCCTCCAGCGCGCGGCTCTGCGAGTTGGTGCGATACAGCACGGCGGCGTCGCTCAACGCTATTCCCTCGCGATTCTGCCGCGCCTTGATCTCCTCCACGATCCACTCGGCCTCGTCGCGCTCGTCCAGCGTCGCTACCTCGGTCACCGGCTCCCCGCCCGGGAGCGTGGCGCGCAGCGTCTTCCCCTTGCGCCCGACGTTGGCGCTGATCGCGGCGTTCGCGACCGCCAGGATGTCGGGCGTCGAGCGGTAATTCTCCTCCAGCCGCACGACCCGCGCGGAAGGAAAGTGCCGCTCGAAGTCGAGGATGTTGCGGATGTCCGCGCCGCGCCACCCATAGATGGACTGATCGTCGTCGCCCACGACCATCACGTTCGTGTGCGAGTGCGCGAGCGAGCGGATGAACTGGTATTGCGCGCGGTTCGTGTCCTGGTACTCGTCCACCAGCACGAAGCGGAAGTGCTCCGAGTACCTGTCGCGGATGCCGGGGTGGTCGCGGAAGATGCGCACCGGCAGAACGAGGAGGTCGTCGAAGCTCACCGCGTTGCCGGCGCGCAGCTCGGGCTCGAGCTCGGCGAACACCGCCGCGGCCGCGCGCGTGATCGGATCGAACGCCGAGGCGGCCAGCTCCTCGGGGGTGCTCAGCGAGTTCTTCGCGTCGGAGATCTTGCTGGCTATCGCCTTGGGAGCGACGTCCTTCGGGGAGATCCGCAGCCGCTCCATGATGCGCTTGACCACGCCGAGCGTGTCGGTCTCGTCGTAGATGGTGTAGTTGGGCGTGCGTCCCACGCGGTCCGCGTGGCGCCGCAGCATGCGCGCGCCGATCGAGTGGAACGTGCCCGACCACATGCCGCGCGGCTCTTCGCCGAGCAGCCGGCCGATGCGCTCGCGCATCTCGCCCGCGGCCTTGTTGGTGAACGTCACCGTCAGGATGCGCGACGGATCGACGCCGTGGTGCTCGATGAGATTGGCGACGCGCGCGGTGAGCACTCTGGTCTTCCCCGAGCCGGCGCCGGCGAGCACGAGGATCGGGCCCTCGAAATGCGCGACCGCTTCCCTTTGGGCGGGGTTCAATCCGGTGGAGACATCAACGGTCGCGAGAGGAGACATCGATCAAAGATAAGATGCCGTCAGAGAGGGAGAGTCCTGGGATTCGTCAAGGGAATCCAAGTTTGGAGTGTGGCAGTTTGGAGGGGTCAGTTCGGAGCGATACCGCTCAACCCCCTACTGCCAACTCCGAACCGCCACACTCCGAACTTGGATTCCCCGTCCAAATCCCCGGAGTACGCCTACCCAAGAATGATGTCAAACGTCGCGCCCGTCTCCGTCGGCACGAGAGTGAGCTTCCCCCCGTGATTGTCCCGCACGATCCTCCGCGCGAGCGACAACCCGATCCCCCATCCCTTCTCCTTCGTCGAGAACCCCGCCTCGAATATCTCCTTGCGGATCTCGCGCGCGACTCCGGGCCCGTCGTCGGCGATGCGGACGCGGACACCGCCCTCCGGCAGCGTCGTGCTGGAGATCGACACGCGGCCGCCGCGGCCGCCGAGCGCGTCGATCGCGTTCTTGGTCACCGCCTCGATCGCCCATTCGAGGAGAACCGGATCGCCCTCGACGATGGCCGTGCCGTCGCTGGACGACTCGATCGTGACGCGCTGCGCCAGCGTCGGAACGCGCCGGCGGAAGTACTGCGCGACGCGCTCCGCGATCTCGGCCACGTCCACGCGCTCGTTCTTGGGAGGCCGCCCGATCCGCTCGAAGCGATGCGAGATCCGCCCGAGCCGCTCGAGATCGCCGGCCATGTGCGCGACGGCGTTGGTGGTGATCGAATCGGTGTCCTGCTCGCCGAGCAGCTCGATCCAGCCGCTGAGACTGGACAGCGGAGTCCCCAGCTGGTGCGCCGACTCGCGCGCCATGCCGGCCCAGATCTGCTCGCGATCGGCGCGCGACCGCGTGCGCAGGGCATACGCTCCCGCGATCAGCAGGGTAAGGAGCACTCCGGAGAGCAGGTACGGCACCACCTTCAGCCCGCGCACCAACGGAGTGTTGCCGTAATGCACCGTGCCCACACCGGGCTCCGTCACCGGCGTGTTCTCGATGTCGAGCCGGCGGACGTACTCCTTCACCCGCTCCGGATCGTACGGCTCCTCGAACGGAAGATTTACCGCGTGCGTCGGGATACCGGCGGTGTCCGTGAGGACCAGCGGCACGCCCGCTTCGCGTATGTGCATCGACAGGTCGAGCAGCGCCGAGTTGGCCGCGTCAGGATTGGTGTCGTTCAGCGCGTCGTACACGCGGGCGTACATCTGTCCCACGCGCGATGCCTCGCGGCGCAGATCGCGCACCACCGTCTGCGTGTACACGACGTACCACGTCAGCAGCGCGATCACTCCAACGATGGCGAGCATTGCCGGAGCGCTGCGCCGCATCTGCTAGGTCAGCCGGTCGGTCCGGGCGTACGGGCGGAGTGCTTCCGGAAGCAGCACGCTCCCGTTCGCCTGCTGGCCGTGCTCGAGCAGCGCCGCGATGATCCGCGGGAGCGCCAGCCCCGACCCGTTGAGCGTGTGCACGAAGCGCGGCTTGCCGCCGTCGGCCGGCCGGTAGCGGATGTCGGCGCGGCGCGCCTGGAAGTCGGTGAAGTTGCTGCACGACGAGACCTCGAGCCACTTCCCCACGCCCGGCGCGAACACCTCGAGGTCGTAGGTCTTGGCGCTCGCGAAGCCGGTGTCGCCCGCCGCGAGCAGCACCACCCGGTACGGCAGCTCCAGCAGCTGCAGCACGCGCTCGGCGTGTCCGGTCAGCAGCTCCAGCTCGTCCCGGGACCGCTCCGGCACGGCGTAGCGGACCAGCTCGACCTTGTCGAACTCGTGCACGCGCAGCAGACCGCGGGTGTCCTTGCCGTGGGATCCAGCCTCACGCCGGAAGCACGGCGAGTACGCGGCGAAGCTCTTCGGCAGGTCGGACTCGAGCAGGATCTCTTCGCGGTACAGATTCGTCAGCGGGACTTCCGCCGTGGGGATGAGGAAGAGGTCGTCTTCCTTGAGCGCGTACATGTCGTCCTCGAACTTCGGCAGCTGCGACGTGCCGGTCATGGCCGCGCGGTTCGCGAGGACCGGCACCCACGTCTCCTCGTAGCCGTGCTCGCGCGTGTGCAGATCGAGCATGAGGTTGAGCAGCGCGCGCACGAGCCGGGCGCCTTCGCCGCGGAAAACGATGAAGCCGGAGCCGGCGATCTTCGCGCCGCGCGCCATGTCGATCAGGCCGAGCTTCTCGCCGACCTCCCAGTGCGGCGCTACGCCGTCGGCCGCGCGCGGCCTCCCCCATTCGCGCACGACCTTATTGCTCTCCTCGCCGCCGGCGGGCACGTCGTCGAGCACGGCGTTCGGGAGCTGGAGAAGCAATTGCTCGAGCTCGCCCTCGGACGCGGCCAGCTCCGTCTCGAGCCGGGCGATCTCTTCGCCGAGCGCACGGGAGCTGGCCTGCGCGTCGTCGGCAAGCTCCCCCGCTTTCTTCCTGCGCGCTACTTCGTGGCTGAGCGCGTTGCGCGCCGCCTTGCGCTCCTCTACGGCCTGGATCGTCGCGCGGCGGTCGCGGTCCAGCTCGACGGCGCGGTCGATCGTCGGGGCCAGCGTCTGCTCCTGCCCGCGGTGACGCATCGCCGCGCGCAATTCACCGGCCTGCTCGCGCAGCGCGCGAAGGTCGTGCATTCAGTTCTTGGGAAGGCCCGGGGCGAGGGAGCGGAAGCCGCAGTTCGGGTTCGCGACCAGGCGGAACCAGATCGCATTCGTGCCCGCGGACACGCTGTCCACCACGATCTTGGAGTAGACGTTGGGCGACAGCGAAAAGCTGCAAAGGTCGTTCTGCCGGTTGCGGCGCGCTTCGATCACTACCACCTCCCCGACACTCACCGTCAGCGGCTCTTCCGTCTCGTAATCGCCGGTGGGCGCTCGCTGGACGCTCTCGAACGAGCCGGCGACCTTGAGCAGGCCGACCTCGTTGATCCCGGTCAGCGGCAGCACGATCAGCTTGACCGGGTAGATGACTACGCGCCGCTGGGAGTCGAGATCGAAGACGACGTCGAAGTTGGCGGTGGAGTTGATCGGCGTGACGGTCCCGAACGGCGTGTTGAGCGCCGTCGGCGTCAGCGTGCCCGACCCGGTGAGCGGAAAAACGGTGAGCGTGTCGAGCCGGGTCTCGGCCCTGGCTTCGATACCGGTGACGTCACCGCAAGCCGCGATGACTCCCCCGGCGAGCGTGAGCGAGAAGACTGTGGCAAGAGCGCCGACACGGGCGCGAGCGACGCGCGAACCGCAGCGCATGCGCGGATTGGAAACGGTTGACAGGTGTGGCTCCGGTTAAGAGTTGTAACGTATTGCCTAAGTCACGGCACTTCAAGCGATTGCAATTTGACAACTATCCGAGTCCCCCGGTTGTTACCCGCTGTTAGTTTTGGACTATCGGCGCGGCGCCAGCGGAGACGGGCCGAGCCACCTCTTCCATTTGACACCGATGCCTACGCTCCCGGCGGTGGTCTGGCTCACATGACGGCTGCTACCAGCGGGAAGCGGCGGATTCTGGTGGCTGACGACGAGCCGCACATCGGCCGGATCATCCAGATGAAGCTGGAACAGGGCCCCTTCGAGGTGCTGCTGGCTGAGGATGGAGAGGCCGCTCTGGAGGCGATCGAGCGCGACCCCGCCATTTCCCTGGTCGTCCTCGATCTGATGATGCCGAAGCTCAGCGGGCTCGATGTGCTCGCCCGCGTGCGCGCCAACGAGGCGACGCACGCGCTCCCGACCGTGATCCTGACCGCGGCCGGCGAGGAGGAGCAGCAGCGCAAGGCCATGCGGCTGGGCGCCACGGAGTTCCTCACCAAGCCGTTCAGTCCCAAGAAGCTGTACACGATGGTCGCCCAGCTGCTCGGAGTTCCGGTGCCGCCGTCGACCACCGGCGAGCAGTCCAGCCTGGACAAGGGCTGATGCGTCGCGTCGCAGCGGGGACCCGGCGGTGACGAGGTGGGCGGTGATACTGGCCGGCGGCATCGGCTCCCGCTTCTGGCCGCTGAGCACGCCGTCGCGCCCGAAGCAGCTCCTGCCGCTGATTAACGGAGAGCCGCTGCTGGCCAACGCCGCGCGCCGCATGGCGCTGGTCGCGGAGCCCGCCAACACGCTGGTGCTCACCAACGCCGAGCTGCGGGACGCCGTCGTGCGCACGCTCCCGCAGATCCCGCCGGAGAACGTCATCCCCGAGCCGCGGCCGAGCGGGACCACCGCAGCGCTCGCGTGGGCGGCGTCGGAGATCGTCGCGCGCGAGAAGGACGGCACGATGATCTGCATTCACGCGGACTGGGCGATCAGGGACGACGCCTTGTTCGCGGAAACGCTGCGAAACGCGGCGACCCTCGCGGAATCGAAGCGCGCGCTGGTGACGGTCGGAATCGTGCCGACCCGGCCCGACACGGGATTCGGCTACATCGAGCCGGGAGCGGCGGTGGACGCAGGGTTCCGGGTGCGGCGGTTCATCGAGAAGCCGGACAGTGAGGGCGCGAAGCTGCTCGTCGGATCCGGCGCGCTGTGGAACTCGGGGATATTCTGCTGGCGGGCCTCCGATTTCATCGACGAGCTGCGGCGACACTCGCCGGAGGTGACGCCCGCGCTGGAGCGGCACGCCCTCCCGCGCGGACGCTCGCGCGACGAGTTCTTCGCGTTCGTGAAATCCGTGTCGGTGGACGTGGGCGTGCTCGAGCGCAGCTCGAACGTGCTGGTCATGCGCGGCGAGTTCGGGTGGGACGACATAGGCACGTGGAGCGCGCTCCGCCGCGCGCGCGCGGCGGACGAGGCGGGCAACGTGCGGAGCGGCCGCACGCATCTGCTCGAGGCGCGCCAGAATGTCGTGCACGCCGAGGGCGGCGCGGTGGTGATGTATGGCGTGGACGGCCTGGTGGTGGTGAGCCGGCCGGGATTGACGCTCGTAACCACGGTGGAGAAGTCCGGGGATCTGAAGAAGCTCGTCGACTCCCTGCCGCCGGAGATCAAGAGCATCTCATGAGCGACTTCTTTCTGTACGACGATGCGGCGGCGCGCGCGTTCGAGCCGTTCGCGCTGACGCGTCCCGCGTCCGAGCTACGGGCCGGTGCCGAGCTGATCCGGAAAAGATGGGAGCGCGCGTTCGGCGTGAAAGTCACGGGATTCATCGGCGCGGCGCACCTCGCGGCGTTCGACGAGCCGGAGGCGCCGCCCGCCGTATGCTCGGACTCGGACGTCGTGCCGGGCAGTCTCGTAGCCAACTCCCGCTTCGTGCCCGCGTTGAGGGCCGCCAAGGTCGATCCGAAGACGCGAGTCTGGAAGAACGGCGGCAAAGTCGTCGCCGTACGCCTCAACTCCAGCCATCACGCATCCCGGTTCGGCGAGGGACAGCTTTCGCTGGAGGAGCTGGCGCAGGAGCGCGCAAAGGGTGTGGAGGTCGCCGGCCGGTGGATCGAGAACGTCTGGGATCTCATCGGCACGCTGGTGGATCAGCTGCAGGAAGACATCCCGATTCTGGGTATCGAGCTCGAGGTGGCGACTCCGCGCGACTGCATCGTGCTCGGCGAGCACCCGTTGTTCTGCGAAGCGGGCGCGAAGGTCGAGCCGCAAGTGGTGTTCGATCTCACGAGCGGACCGGTTCTGATCCGGCGCGGCACCGAGGTCCCGGCGTTCACGCGGATCACTGGGCCGTGCTACATCGGGGAGAATTGCGTGCTCGTCGGCGACCGGATAGCGTCGAGCTCGCTCGGCGAGGTGAGCAAAGTGCGCGGCGAAGTCAGCAACACGATCGTGCTCGGCCACAGCAACAAGGGACACACCGGCTTCCTCGGCCACTCCTATCTCGGCCGCTGGGTCAACCTCGGCGCCGGCACGACCACAAGCAACATGAAGAACACCTACGGCCCGGTGCAGCTGCAGACCGCGAACGGTCTGCAGGGGACGAAGCAGCAGTTCCTCGGATCTTTCTTCGGCGACTACTCCAAGACCGGCATCGGCACGATGCTGACGACCGGCACGATCGTGGGCGCGGGCGCGAACGTGTTCGCCACGGGCATGCCGCCGAAATCGGTGCCGCCGTTCGCCTGGGGCGACGGCGAGCGGTACGAGATCGACAAGTTTCTGGTGGTGGCGGAGAGGATGATGGCGCGGAGGCATGTGGAGCTGAGCGCCGGCGCGCGCGAGATGCTGCGGGCGGCGCACGGGAAAACCGGTGACTAGTCACTGCTGTTCATGCGCCAGCCTAATGTGCGCGATATGGTGCTCGCCGTGCCAGGCGTACATCGCGAGCAGCTGATCGACGGACATGGTGCCGTTTTCGGGGTGATCGATGGTCCGCGCGAAATCCTTCGGCTTCAGCGAGCGTAACAGCGCCACCCAGCGCGAGTGCAGCGCCTCGAGCAGCTCGAGCGAAACTTCCACGGGCAGCGTGCGCGCGTCCTCCAGCTCGGCCCACTTCCCTTCGTCGTACGGCTTTATCCTGGGGTGATCCTCCGTCAGCGCCAGGCGAAAACGAGTGTAGGAATTGACATGGCTGTCGGCGAGGTGGTGCACCACCTGTCGCAGCGTCCAGCTCCCTTCCCGGTAAGTGCTGTCGAGCTGCGCGTCGGACATGCCTGCCACCGCGGCGCGGAGCGTCGCGGGCATCGCGTCGATCTTCGCGATGGCCGCCACGCGCTCGGCTTCAGAAAGCTTGTCGGGCTGCTGAAACTCGCCGATGGGGAAACGCGGGTTCGTCATGGCTCCCTTTGGTGCATGGTTTATCAACGCCCGCTGCCCTTACTAGTCACCAGTCACTAGTCACTAGTCACCGTTTCTAAGGTCTCCTCGCCCGCGACGACCAGTGAATCGCGCTGATCTTCCAGCCGGCTTCCGTCCGCCGGAGCACCATCAGCTCGGCGCCGGCGGAATTGACCGCCCTGCCGTTGAACTGCCCCTGCATGACGCTCGTGGACGAGACCCACGCGGCGTTACCCTCGACGCGCACGCGCATCGGTCCGCGATTGGCCGGGACGGCGCGCGCGAACGCGATGTCGGCCGGGAGATGGTGCGACCTGTACTCCTCGCGCGTCTCCACGCCGCCGGACTCGAGCACGACGACGTCCCCGTCCAGATACGACAGCGCGGCCGCGCTGTCACCGGCCGCGAGCGCGGCGTGAAAGCGCTCCACCGCGCTCACGACCGCGGCGGAATCCAGCGCGAATCCCGGCGGGAGCAGCGGAAAGAGCGGCTCCGGATGGATGCGTGGCTCGGGAGGTTGCCGCACCTGCTGCGCGACGGCGCGGCTGTACACCTGGCGGCCGCCCACGAACGTCGCGACCACGTTGGCGGAGAGGATCTGATTCGCCGGTACCGTCATTATGTCGCGGTCGAGCACGGTGAAGTCCGCGAGCTTCCCCGTCTTGATCGAGCCGATGAGCGACTCCTGAAAGCCCGCGAACGCCGGCCAGATCGTCATCGCCTTCAATGCTTCGGTCCTGGTCATGCGCTCGGCGGGATACCAGCCGCCGGGCGGGTAGCCGCTCTCGTCCTGCCGCGTGACGGCGGCGTAGAACGAGATGAGCGGATTCACCGATTCCACCGGCGCGTCGCTGCCGTTGGGAATGATCACGCCGGTCCGCAGCAGCTTCCTCCAGGCATACGCGCCGCGGATCCGCTGCGGTCCCACCCGCTCCTCCGCCCAGCGCATATCGCTGCGCTGATGACTCGCCTGCATGGACGGGATGACTCCGAGCCGCGCGAACCGGGGAATGTCAGTGAGCGCGATCACCTGCGCGTGCTCCACGCGGAAGCGGTGATCGCGCGCCGGCGCGCGGCGGAGGCCCGCCTCGTACGCATCCAGCGCTATGCGGTTGCCGCGGTCGCCGATCGCGTGCGTCGCGACCTGGAAGCCGGCGGCGAGCGCGGAGTGCACGAGACTCTGAATGCGCTCGGGCGGAGTGACGAGCAGCCCGGTGTTGCCCGGGTCGTCGGCGTAAGGCGCGAGCAGCGCGGCTCCGCGCGAGCCGAGCGCGCCGTCGGCGTACACCTTGACGGAGCGGATCCAGACGCGGTTGCCGTGCGCGCCGTTCACGAGCCCGCGGCTGAAGTAGTGCCGCTCGTCCGCGGTGTCGGCCGAGATCATTATGTAGGTGCGCAGATCGAAGTCGCCTTGCGCCGCCATGGACTCGATCAAGTCGATCGTGCCGCGCGACTCGCCGGCGTCGTGCACGCTGGTCAGCCCCCATTTATGCACTTCCCGCGCGGCCGCGAGCAGCCGCCGTCGCGTCTGCGCGGGCGTGGCACGCGGCACTACCCGGTTGACCAGGTTCTTGGCGTTGTCGACGAAGACTCCGGTCGGCCGGCCGGATGCGTCGCGGACGATCCGGCCGCCCGCGGGATCACGGGTCGCGGCGGTGATGCCGGCGAGCTCCATCGCGCGCGCGTTCGCCAGCAGCGCGTGTCCGTCCACGCGCGTGAGCACGACCGGGTGATTCGGTACCGCGCGAGTCAGCGCGTCGTGAGTCGGAAAGTCCTTCACCGGCCAGCGCGTCTGATCCCACCCGCGGCCCAGGATCCATTCGCCGGGCGGAAGCGCCGCCGCGCGCTCCACGACGCGCGCTATGACCTCCTCGTAGGTGCGCGTTTCGTCCAGCCGCACGCGCTCGAGCGCCGTGCCGAGTCCACTGATGTGCGCGTGCGCGTCCGCCAACCCTGGGTAGATGTACGCGCCCGGGAAATCCATGGAGCGCGTGTTCGGCCCGCGATACCGCTCTACTCCCTGCCGCGAGCCCGCGTACACGAAGCGCCCGTTCGAAATGGCGACGGCGTGGACGTGCGGCCCCGGCTCGACGGTGTAGATGCGATCCGCCGTGACGATGAGCTCGGCGGGGGATTGGGCGCGGAGTCCTGTCGCTATACAGGCGGATGCGAGGCTGACGAGGAGGAGTCGGTTCATTGACTGGTGACCATTCATTGGTGACTAGTGACTAGTGACTTGTGACTAGTCACGTGCAGCCCCCGCCCTCGCAGCGGCCACAATCTCCGCCACCTCGCGCAACAACGTGGGGCCGTGATAGGGAATTCCATCCTTGATCGTCCATTCGATACCGCCGGTTCGGATCGCCTTTCCGTCCCGAATTTCCTCCACGCCCGTCGGATACAGCACCTTGAGGTTGGCCAGCGGATTCCCGTTCACGACGATCAAGTCGGCAAGGTAGCCGGCGCGGATCCGCCCGAGCCGGTGCTCCTCGCCAAGAATGCGCGCGTTGTTGCCGGTGGCGTGCTGAATGACCTTGATGGGGTGGAAGCCCGCTTCCTCGTGCAGCTCCAGCTCGCGGATCAGGCCGAAGCCGTACATCTGGTAGATGAACCCCGCGTCCTCGCCCGCGCCGATGAGTCCGCCTCGCCGCTCGAAGTCGCGCAGCGCGCGCATCCAGATGCGGTAATTCTCCTTCCAGAAAGTCTCGTCGGTGGTGGTCCAGCCGAAGAAGTACGAGCCGTGGTTGGCCGGGTCAGGGCGGAAGTAGCGCTCGAGCGTCGGGTGCAGGTAGTCGGCGAACCACGGCTGCGTCTGCGCGCGCTGCAGGTCCCTGCTCGCTTCGTAGATGACGAGCGTGGGCACCCAGGCAACTTTCGCGGCGACCATCGAGTCGAGCACCGCTACCAGTCTCGTGGAGTCCGCCTCGCGCCAGAGGCGGCCCGCGTAGCGGAAGCGATCGACCTCGTCGCGGTAATCGTAGTCGGCCGGAAAGTTCTGCACCCCGCCGGGGATCGCGGCGTCGGGGACGCCGTACCAGTGCTCGATGCTGCTGGTGCCGCCGCGGATGTCGTCCCACGCATTGCTCTCCTCGACCCCGGCGTGGTGCGCAACTTTGAGCCCGACCTTGCGCGCTTCATCGAGCAGCGCGGCAAGTATGTCGCGGTCGATTCCGGTCGTCTTGATGCCGTCCACGCCGAGCGCCTTGAGCTCGCGCACGCGCGCGCGGGCCAGCGCCGGATTCGTGGGCGTCGGGCGGCGGCCGAACTGCGCGTACACGTACAGCCGGGGCGCGGCGATCTGGTTCTGGCGGCTCTGCTCTCGCAACGCGAGAGTCCGCTCCGTGGGCGACCCCACGTCTCTCACCGTGGTGATGCCCGACGCGAGCCAGAGCTTGAGCTCGTAGTCGAGCGGCTGGGGGATTCCGCCGCGCTCCTCCTGCACGTGCCCGTGGGCGTTGATCAATCCCGGCAGCACGAACTTTCCGGTCGCGTCGATCTCGGCGTCCGCCGCGGGGCGGCGGGCCCTGCCCTCGCGCACGGCGACGGGATCGAGCCAGACTATCTCGGCGATCGTGTTCCCCTGGATCACTATGTCGGCGGGGCCGGAAGCGGGTGTGCCGTTGCCGTTGACGATCGTGGCGTTGCGGATCGCGAGGCGGTCGTAGCGTTGGCCGGAAGCGACCTGCGCGCCCGCGGGAGACAAGGCACCAATGCCCGCCACAACAAGCCCCGCGAGAAGCGCGTTCCGCGCAATCAGTTGTCGATCAAATCTGTTCACGTTACACGTCACCGTTCGGGACTTGCCGCGATTGGCTGAAACTACGCCATGGGCTGCCCTCCGGCCAAGAAGAAAGGCTTTCGTTTCGTGCCCCGCTCTTCCTCCGTCCTCACTTAATCGTCGAGGAGCGCTTCCGCGTCGAGTTCGAGCCGACCGACCTCGGCCGCCTGCGAACGCTCGAGGAGCTCGTCCTTCGCGTCAGCCGCGCCAATCGGCCGGAGTCGGCAGGCTCGCGCGTTGCGTGACGTACCGGAGAATCGCCGCGAGCTGCCCCTCGCCGTCGAGGCCGGCCTCGGCGATGACCCGATCCCCCGGCCCGCTCCCCGGATACCGTCCGTGGTAGAACGGATGCAGCGTCAGCGACCTGCCGAGATCGGAGCGAATCCAGCGGTACATCGTCGGGAGCGTGAACCCGGTCAGTCCCATCGCCTCCATCGCGACCCGCTCGGGGAACACCTCCTCGCGCTCCAGCGGTGAGCGCAGATCGAACAGCTCCGCGCTCGCGACGTAGTACACGTCGAGATTGATTCCCCACGCGGCGAGCAGCGGGAGCGTCTGCTCGACGAAGGCGTACGCGACGCCGGACTCCTGCAAGACTATCGACCCTTCGCGCTTCCCGTTCGCGCTCAGCAGCTTGTACACGCCCTGCACCGCATCCGACGCCGGCGCGAGGCCGAGCGCCTTCCTGTCCGGCACGAGCTCGGTGGGGCGGCTGACGAACGGCGCGATGACCGCCGGCGAGCTGCGCAGCGCCGCGGCCATGAGCGGCCAGATCTCCTGCGGCTCCCACGGGGTGAGCGTGATCATCGCCCCCGTCGGGAAGTTCTCCTGCAACAGCTGCAGCGGCTGCGGATCGGCGTGCGTCGGTCCGTCCTCGCCGGTCTTCAGTCCCGCGTGCGCGCAGACGAGTATGAACGGGCGATATGGACCGGGGTCGATCGCCTGCCGCGCCTGGTTTCCGATGGCGTGGAGCCGGGCGGCGATGTGTCCGAGCGGCGCGATGAAAGCGGCGTAGGACGAGCCCACTCCGATGTGGTGCCCGAACGTGGAGACGCCGGACAGTATTCCGGCCGTGGCGTCCTCGCAGATTCCGCCAAGAGCGAGCGTGCGGGACGCGGGGTTGGTGCGCGCGTTGAAGTAGCCCGGCGCCAGACCAACGGTCGCTTCGTTCAGGCTCGTCGAGCCGAGCAGATCCGCGGCGGATATGAACAGCGCGCCGTGGCTCTCGCGGTTGAGATAGCCGAACACCTTGCCGAGCTGGCCGCGCAGCGTCGTAGCCGTGCCCGGCGCGAGCTCGAGCGACGCCGGCGGACCGTCCTCCTGCGCCAGCGCGAACACTCGGAGAATGTCCGGCGACGACTTCGAGAGGCGTCTGCCGCGGTCGTACAGCCGCTCGCGGGCCGCCGCTATGCGCTCGACCATTCGCGCTACGAGCTGCCGGTTCTCCGCCAGCGCTTTACCGATCGCGGACAGCGCCTGCCAGTAGCATCCTTCGACGATCTCGGGGCGCGCGCCGGCGCCGCAGCGAGGATTCGCCGGATCGCACGCCGGCAGACCAGCGGGGCTCTCCGGGAACAGCGGCGACATGGCCTCGTAGAAGCCCGCCGCGCACAGCTTGTGCCCCGCGCCGTGTGAGGCGCGGCCTTCGATGCCGTACCGCCAGCCCTTGGTCGTGCGATAGATGATCGCAGTCGGCTGGCCGTTGTCGATGCTGAGCGCGGCTCGCTGCGCGGCCACGATCTGCTGGAAGCTGGTGCCGTCCGGAACGGAGATGACGTTCCAGTCGTTGAGGTAGAACAGCTCGCCCGGCGTCCACTGCACGTAGTCGCCGGGAGTCACGCCTTCGCGCGTGACATGATCGGAATCGATCGACGCCTGATTCCAGTCGAGATGCACGACGACGTTGCCGAGCGAGGCGGTGCCCGCGGCGGCGAGCGCTTCGGCGACGCGTCCCGGCGTCAGGCCGCCCTCGCCTTCCACGATGTGCACGCGCGGAGGATCGTCCGGGTAGCAGTCGGCCGCGGCGAACGCGAGTCCGATGGACGACGCGAGTCCGACTCCCGACGCACCGGTCGCAAGCCGCACGAACGGAGTCGCCGGCGTCGGGTGCCCGTCCAGCGGCTTCGACGCGAACGAGCGCGCGAGCGGCGCGGGTCCGGCCGGATTCCGGCGGAAGCCGAGCAGGTCCTCAAGGCGCAGCTGCAGGGCGACGTCGGACGGCAGCAGCGACGCGTCGCCGATGCGGATGATCTCGTTCCTGAGCGCCCACATGGAGTACAGACCGAGCGCCTTGTGGCCGGCCGCGTAGGATATGATGTCCGCGCGCTCGCACAGCGGGTCGGAGAAATCGTAATCCATCGCGTCGAACAGCAACGCGGCCACGAACCGTCCCGACGAGATCGATCCGCCGGGGTGCCCCGAGGTCGGAACGTAGTTGTACATCATCGCGCAGAGCGCGCGGTAGATCGAGTCGAGCAGCTCGAACGCCTCGACTTCCTGCTCGCTCAGCGGCCCGGGCGTGTCCTGGCCGATGCAGATCCAGCGGCTCCGGCGCGCGCCGAACGGAACCGGCGAGCCGCCGTTCCTGAGCATCTGCCGCGACGCGATTCGAAGCGGGTCCACCGTAGCTGTCAGCACAGGTTGCGCCCCTCCTTCACGAACGCGCGGAAGCCGTCGGCGTCCCGGCTCGCCCGCTCGATCCGTTCCATTCCCAGCTGGAGCTGCTGGAGCGAGGTCGCGATCGAGAGCCGCAGGTAGTGCTTGCCCTCGCTGCCGAGCCGGCCGAACGACTTCCGGTCGAGCGTCGCCACGTGGTGCCTGAAGAGCAGGAACCGCTGAAAGAGCGTTGCCGGACTCGTGGCGTCGCGCATCGCGGGCGGCAGGGCTGCGTGGGCCTCGATCGCGCCCAGGCTCTCGCACACGCCGGCGATGTTCGGGAAGACGTAGAAGGCGCCCTTCGGGTTCTGGCAGCGAATGCCGTCGATCGCGTTCAGCGCCGCGACGACGACGTCACGCCGCTGCGAGAACGCCGCCACCATCTCGGCGATGGCGACGTCGCTCTCCGGCGATTCCAGCGCGACTTTGGCGCCCATCTGGTTGTAGCCGGGAACGCACGAGAAATAGTTGATGTTCAGGTTCTTGAAGACAGCCGCTTCGCGCGCCGTCGGAAAGACTGCCCAGCCGATCCGGCCGCCCGTCCAGGAGTACGACTTCGAGACGCCCGACACGAGGATCGTGCGCTCTTCCATTCCCGGAACCGACGCGATCGACTCGTGCTTCCCGCCGTCGAAGACGATCCGCTCGTACACCTCGTCCGAGTACACGCGGACGTCGGGCGCGGTCTTCGAGAGAACTACGTGTGCGATCTCCTCGAGCCGCGCCCGGCTGGCTACTCCGCCGGTGGGGTTCGAGGGGGAGTTGAGGTAGATGAGCTTCGTGCGCTCGGTGACGAGGCGGTCGAGATCCGAGCCGCGGAAGTTGAAGCCCGTGCTCTCTTCGAGGTGGAGCGGGACCGCGGTGGCTCCGATGTAGCGGACGAACGATTCGTAGATCGGAAAGCCGGGGCTCGGATAGATGATCTCGTCGCCCGCGTTGCAGTACGTCTGCTGCGAGAATCCGATGGGCGGCTTGGCGCCGGGAAAGACCACGACGCGGTCCGGCGTGATGCGGAGCCCGCGCGCCTCGCCCATTGTGTGCGCGATCGCTTCGCGCAGCGGGAGCATGCCTTGCGGATCGGTGTAGTGCGTGTTGTCGTTGTCTATCTGCCGCTTCACTTCCTCGGCGATGTGCCGCGGGAGCGGAAAGTCGGGCTCGCCGAGGTTGCAGCGCACCACCTGGTGCCCGGCGTCCTCGACCTCCTTGATGAACGGGCCGACCTTGAACGCGTTCTCCGTATCGATCATCGCGACGCGGTCCGCGAACAGCGAACGCGTTGTATGCGAGGGGGTGGCAGCCGTGGCCATCGATGTTTTCCGGGTGAAATGGGGGTGATTCGCCTCGATGGTGTAGTCTGACCCAGTCAGGGCTGCTCCCGCTGTAGGGCGAAGCGCGGAAGCGGGGTGAGGGATGCCCTGACTCAGGGCAAAAAAAAGGGCCCCGGTTTCCCGGAGCCCTTTTCAGCTGTTGGCTCCTGGCTGTTAGCTGTTGGCTTAGCTAAAAGCCAACAGCCAAGAGCCAATAGCCAATAGCTCTTTAGTACATGCCGCCCATGCCACCGCCGCCCGGCATCGCCGGAGCGGAGCCCCTCTCTTCCTTCTTCTCCACGATCAGCGCTTCAGTCGTGAGCAGCAGGCCCGCGATGGAAGCGGCGTTCTGCAGCGCGGTACGCGTGACCTTGGTCGGGTCGATGACGCCGGCCTGAACCAGATCCTCGTACTCGTCGGTCTGCGCGTTGTAGCCGTAGGCGGCGACCTTCGAGGCGCGCACCTTCTCGACCACGATCGACCCTTCACCGCCCGCGTTCGCGACGATGATGCGCATCGGCTCCTCGATCGCCTTGCGGACGATCTCGACGCCGATCTGCTCGTCGGAATCTTCCAGCTTCAGCGCCTTGAGCACGCCCTGCGCGCGGATGAAAGCCACGCCGCCGCCGGGGACGATTCCTTCCTCGACCGCCGCGCGCGTCGCGTGCAGCGCGTCCTCGACTCGCGCCTTCTTCTCCTTCATCTCGCTCTCGGTCGCCGCGCCGACGTTGATCACGGCCACACCGCCCGCGAGCTTCGCCAGCCGCTCCTGGAGCTTCTCCTTGTCGTAGTCCGACGTCGACTTCTCGATCGTCGTGCGGATCTCCTTCACGCGACCCTGGATCTTCTCCGAGTCGCCGCCGCCGTCGATCAGCGTCGTGTTGTCCTTGTCCACGACAATGCGCTTGGCCGTGCCGAGGTCGGTGACGACCGCGTTCTCCAGCTTGAAGCCGACTTCCTCGGAGATTACCTGTCCGTTCGTGAGCACGGCGACGTCCTGCAGCATCGCCTTGCGGCGGTCACCGAAGCCCGGGGCCTTGACCGCGCAGACGCGCAGCGTGCCGCGGAGCTTGTTCACGACCAGCGTCGCGAGCGCCTCGCCCTCGACGTCCTCGGCGACGATGAGCAGCGGCTTGCCCAGCTGCGCGACCTTCTCCAGGATCGGGAGCAGATCCTTCATCGAGGAGATCTTCTTGTCGTGGATCAGGATGAGCGCGTCCTCGAGGATCGCTTCCATCTTGTCCGGGTCCGTCACGAAGTACGGCGAGAGGTAGCCGCGGTCGAACTGCATTCCGTCGACCGTCTCCAGCGTTGTCTCGAGGCCCTTCGCCTCCTCGACCGTGATGACGCCGTCCTTGCCGACCTTCTCCATCGCCTCGGCGATCAGATCACCGATCTCCTTGTCGTTGTTGGCGGAGATGGATCCGACCTGGGCGATCTCCTTCTTGCCCTTGGTGGGGACGCTGATCTTCTTGAGCTCGTCGACGACCGCGGTGACGGCCTTGTCGATGCCGCGCTTGAGCGCCATCGGGTTGACGCCGGCCGTGACGTTCTTGAGGCCTTCGCGGAAGATCGCCTGCGCGAGCACGGTGGCGGTGGTGGTGCCGTCGCCGGCGAGATCGGACGTCTTGGTCGCGACCTCCTTCACCATCTGCGCGCCCATGTTCTCGAGCGCATCCGAGAGCTCGATCTCCTTCGCGACGGTGACGCCGTCCTTGGTGACGGTCGGCGCACCGAACTTCTTGTCGATGACGACGTTCCTGCCCTTCGGTCCGAGGGTGACCTTCACCGCTTCGGCCAGCTGATCCACGCCGCGCTTGAGGGCCGCGCGCGCTTCGGTGTTGAAATGAAGTTCTTTGGCTGCCATGGTTGATCTCTCTGGTTAGCTGATGACCGCGAGCACGTCCGATTCACGCAGAATCAGAACCGTCTCGCCGTCGATGGTGACTTCGGAGCCGCTGTACTTGCCGTAGAGGACGCGGTCGCCCGCTTTGACCTCCATGGGGACACGCTTGCCTTCCTCGAAGCGGCCGGGGCCGACGGCGAGGATCTCGCCCTGCTGCGGCTTTTCCTTGGCGGTGTCGGGGATGAAGAGGCCGCCGCGCATGGTTTCGGTCTCTTCGAGCGGACGGACGACTACACGATCGGCCAGCGGGCTGACCTTCGTGGCTGTGGCGGTTTTGGTTGCCATAGGGTGCTGAATCCTCCAGAACGGTTGTTGGTTTTTGGTTCTTGGTCCGGGGGAAAAGCGGCGACCAATAACCGATCAATTGCGTCGTTAGCACTCGCGTTTTCAGAGTGCTAACAGAGGGAATGTAGACGTTGGCGCGAGACAAGTCAACGCCTGTCGCACCAGTGCTGAGACTCAGCGAAGTTCCGCTAAATAAGCGACTTGCGTCAGACACTTAAAGTCGTTTCTACATGCGGGCGATTTACCACGGCGATCGTGCGGCGGAACCGTGCACATGCATGCTCGATCCAAGGCTCAAGCTGGGTTTGGAACAGTCCCCGATTGCATGCTATAAGTAATTACTTATATTTCATCTAATGGAGAAGCCGCTCGTGTGGATGGGTCAGACTCTCAAGGATCTACGCAAGATGCCAGAGGCAGTGAAGGACGAGTTCGGGTACGCGCTTGGAGTGGCGCAGCGTGGCGGCGTGGCCGCCTCGGCGAGGCCAATGAAGGCAAACCTTCGCGACGTTATAGAAGTCGTGACTGATGAGGACGGGGACACGTACCGCGCGATGTACACGACGAGGCTTGAGGGAAGGGTCTATGTGCTCGACGTTTTTCAAAAGAAAGCCAAGTCAGGCCGCGGAACTCCGAAGGCCGACCTGGACCGAATCGCGCTCAGATTGACAGCTGCTAGAAAGCTGCATCGAGACAACCCGCCATAGGCCAAGGTTGGATTCAGGATCACACCGCCGGGCAGCAATTGATTATTGGGATGTACAATTCACTGGGAAGGACAATGAGAGTTACAAAGGCGAAAGAGCGCAGGCTCGAGCGAGGCAATCGAGGCAAGGTCGACGAGACTGACTACTTCGTAGGCAGCGGAAACGTGTATGAGGATCTTGGCTTCGCTGACGCGGAAGAAAGGTTCGCGAAGCTCAAGCTCGCTGCCCAGATCAATGAGATTATCGAGGAGAACGGTTGGACCCAAAAGACGGCCGCCCTAAGACTCGGCACTAAACAGCCAGAGATCTCGAACCTGAGCAGGGGCAGGCTTAGGAGCATCACCTATGACCGACTAGTAGACTGGCTTATTACGCTAGGATATTCGGTCGAGATCAAAGTCGAACGATCGAAGAAGCCTCACGTCGAAGTTGCGATCGCAGTCTAAGGGACACGCCACTATTTGCACCGTGCAACAAGTGGAACAGAGCGATGAATCGAGTCATCCTCGATTTCATGACTTCGACTCGGCGCGAGTCCAGCGCTGGCGCAGCAGTCCCACGCTGCATCTTTCGGCAAAGGTGATCTGGCAATACATCATTGGAAGCTTACTTTCTTGGCGGAGAATCGAAGCTTACCGTGTTGCCAGGTCACCTTTCTCGTTCGGGAAGTTGTTGCACTCGCTTCATGAATCCGCGCTGTCGAACGAACGGCTGCAGTTGGCAGAGCGACAATGCTTCACGCTGTGCGTCTTGCCTTCTCATCGAAACGCGTTCATTATCGCGATTGGCGGCCATCACCGCCGGAGCTGAACGTCAACGTCATGCGCCGGCACCGCCATTCGGATAAGGGCTTCTAAACTTTCCCTACGCCGCGCCTTCCCAGGGAGGGTGAATGCAGGACAGTCCCGAGTGACCGAGACCCAGAGCTCAAAACTCGAATCATGTATCCATAGGCCACGCTACTATATCCGCGATTCGCTTGCGGGCAACATCGAGGATCGCACTAAGCCAATCACGGAGCAGGAACACCGGGAGAGAATGAGGACTTTCATGGCTCTCGCGCTGGGTGTACCGCAGTCTGCGCTGCCGGAGGACGCGCTTATTCGCGACGTCATGACAGGCCCTCAGGCCGTCGCAATTGTCGAAGAGATCTTCAAGCGAGCCGAGGTGACGAATTACAAGGCGGGACTCGAATATGCACAGGCGCCTCCACTGAGAACTATTGGCGACATGGTTGGCCGTCTCGTGCCGATCGTGCGAAAATACGGCGCCCGCTAGGTCTACGACACTCAAACCTTCACGGAGCTTTCGTGCGCACAGTCACACCCGTCTTCCTCGTCGTCGCTTTCGCGATCGGTCCGTCCGTTCCCGTGATTCAGGCCCAGGCCTCACCCGCCCCGCCGGCCGTCATGCCCGTCATCGTTACCGCTCCCCGGGCAGCCGCAGCGGACGTCGAGTCGATCGACGCGATCATCTCTGCGCTGTACGACGTCATCTCCGGCGGCGTAGGCCAGGCGCGCAACTGGAATCGCATGCGCTCCCTGTTCGTCCCCGGCGGAAAACTGATGCCCACGATCCCGCGCCCCGACAGCACCATCGGAATGCGCATCCTCGGCGTCAACGACTACATCGCCGTCTCCGGGCCGCAGCTCGAGCGGGTGGGCTTCCGCGAGCGCGAGATCGCGCGGCGCGTGGAGCAGTTCGGGCACATCGCGCACGTATGGAGCACGTACGAAGGCCGGATCGAGACGGACAGCACGATGATCCGCGGGATCAACAGCATTCAACTCATGAACGACGGCACGCGCTGGTGGGTGGTCTCGGTGTTCTGGGAGGCGGAGCGGCCGAACTTGCCTTTGCCGCCGCAATACCTGCGGAACGAGCAGTAACGAGCCCGGTACAGCGGAATCCACGGTCTTGTGTTAGCGTTTGGTTGTTGACCCCACAGGAGGCTGTCCCATGAGTTCCGCTTCACGGCTATTCACGCTCCCGCTCGCCGTACTTGCGGGACTCACCGCCGCCTGCGCCGCCGGCAATACCCAGCGCGATCCTTCGGGCCGCGCGACGGTCACGAGCGAGGACCTGCAGAACCCGAATGAGCCGATCGAGGTCACGCTGCAGAAGAAGGTCCCCGGGCTCGTGGTCACGCGGACCGCCGAGGGAGAGATCGCCCTGGAGATCCGCGGCGGCTCATCGTTCCGCGGCGCCGACTCGCCACCGCTCTGGATACTTGACGGCCAGCCCTTCCATCCGGGGCCGAACGGCGCGCTTTCCGGCGTCAACCCGCAGAGTATCGAGTCGATCAGAATCCTGCGGAGCGCCGAGGCAGGGCTGTACGGCGTTGAGGGCGCAAACGGGGTAATCCTCATAACGACCAAGAGGGCGGCCAAAGCGAAGCCCTGAGCTACGCGCCTCAAGTGATGGCAACGCGGCCGCGGCGGCATCTCACCGCGCCATAAGCCGCATGGATCCCATCACGCACACGATGACCGGCGCCGTGCTGGCGCGCGCCGGCCTCGACCGCCGCGGCACGCTTCCACTCGCCGCTACCACGCTCATCCTCGCGGCCAACGCGCCCGACATCGACATCCTCGCGATGTACGCCGGCTCGTACGCCGGACTCGCGTTCCGCCGCGGATGGACGCACGGACCGATCGCGCTGGTGCTGCTCCCGCTCGCGCTCACAGGAGTGATGCTCGCCTGGGACCGGTTGGTCAGACGGCGCGGAGAGCGCGGAGCGTCACTCACGCCGCTCGATGCCCGCGCGACGCTGCTCATCGCGTTTATCGGAGTTGTGAGCCACCCGGCGCTCGACTGGCTCAACACGTACGGCATCCGGCTGCTGATGCCGTTCAGTGGGAGGTGGTTCTACGGCGACGCGGTGTTCATCATCGACCCGTGGCTCTGGCTGCTGCTCGCCGCCGCGCTCGTCCCCTGGCGCCGCACGCGCGGCCGAGTGCGGATCTTCGGGGCGGCCGCGGCCGTGTATGTGGCCGCGATGATCGGCGCGAGCATGGCCGCGGAGTCCATGGCGCGGCGCGCGGCCGAGGCCGCTGGCATCACCGGCATCGAGGAAGTGATGTACCAGCCCGCGCCGGCGCAGCCGCATCGCGGAAGCGTGATCGTCGCGACGGGTGAAGCGTACACCCTCGGCGGTTTCGCCTGGATCGCGCCGCCGCGGAGCCGCGTGACGTTCCGCGATTCGATCCCGCGCGGGGACTGGACGGAGAGCGAGGTCCGCGAAGCCATGACGGATCAGCGGGTGCGCGACTTTCTCGTCTGGTCGCGCTTTCCATACGTAAGGGTCGAGCGCGCATCCGGCGGCACCGCCGTATTCTTCGGCGACGCGCGCTTCGTGGACGTTCCTGCCGGCTCGCTGCAAGGCGTTCGCGTCGTGCTCAGCCGATGACTCGACCACGCCAAGCCATGTTCCGCCTGTGCTGAGATCGTCGCTGCTGTGGGCTTCGCGGAACCGCACCATCGAGCGCCTCGTGCGCTCGAGCAGAGTGGTGCGCCCACTCGTCTCCCGCTTCATGCCGGGTGAGACGATCGCGGACGCGCTGCGGGCCGCCCGGACCCTGCGGGCGGAAGGCACGCCGTCCATCATCACCTACCTCGGCGAGAACGTCGCCTCCGAAGCGGCGGCTGATGCGACAGTCGCGGAATACGAGCGGCTGCTCGCAGCGCTCGCGGCGCGGGGCGCGGACGCCCACGTTTCCATCAAGCTTACGCAGTTCGGCTGGGATCTCGACCGGCCGCGCGCGCTCGATCGCGTGCGCGCGGTGGCGCGGATGGCGCAGGCGGGTGGGACGACGCTCGCCATAGACATGGAATCTTCCGCATACGTGGACTCGACCGTGGAAGCGTACGAGACACTCGCTCGCGAATTCGCCTGCGCCGCGCTCTGCCTCCAGGCATACCTGCATCGCACGCCCGCGGACGTACGCCGGCTGCTCGCCGTGCGGCCATATGTCCGCCTGGTGAAGGGAGCGTACCGCGAGCCCGCGAGCGTGGCGCTCCAGCGGCGGGAGGACGTGAGCGCCCGCTTCCGCGAGCTGGCGCGTGAGCTGCTCGGCCACGCCGGTGACGGCGTGCGCGTCGCGTTCGGCACGCACGATCTCGAATTGCTGCGACGGTTGCGGGACGACGCGCGCGAGCTGGCAGTTCCGCCTTCGGCGTACGAGATCCAGATGCTGTACGGGATCAACAGCGAGGCCCGTCGCGCGCTCGCCGCCGAAGGCGAGCGGGTGCGCGTGCTGATCAGCTACGGCGCGGCGTGGTATCCATGGTTCATGCGGCGCCTCGCCGAAAACCCGGCCAACCTGCTGCACGTCGTGCGCGGCTTCGGCCGGCGGTCGGCCCGCCCGTCACCCGCGACATGAGATTGTCGCGACCGGCATGCATTGCGGCGGCTCTCGCGCTCGCCGCTTGCACGACGAGGCCCGCGCAAGCGCCGGCAGTCAACGCGCCCGACTCCGTCGAGATCCGCCTGGCCGAGCGCCGGCGGATCGCGCAGGAGCGGCTGCTCAACGACTGGGCGGGCCTGTCCCGGTATCGCGCCGCCAACGACAGTATCCCGGCGCCGGCGCCCGGCGAGAATCGCGTGGTGTACATCGGCGACTCCATTACCGAATCGTGGGCGAGCTACTTCCCCGCTCTTTTTCCCGGTAAGCCCTACATCGGACGTGGCATCAGCGGGCAGACTACGCCGCAGATCCTCGTGCGGTTCCGGCAGGATGTGGTGCAGCTGAAACCGAAGGTCGTCGTCATCCTCGCGGGGACCAACGACATCGCCGGCAACACGGGACCGTCGTCACTCGAGATGATCCAGCACAACCTTGCGTCGATGGCGGAGATAGCGCGCGCCAACGGCATCCGCGTAGTGCTGTCGTCCGTGCTGCCGGCCTACGACTATCCATGGAAGCGGGGACTGGAGCCGGCGCCGAAGATCGTGGCGCTCAACTCCTGGATCCGGCGCTACGCGGAAGAGACCGGCGCGGTGTATCTCGACTACCACTCGGCGATGGTCGCCGCACGCGGCGGGCTCCGCGCCGAGCTGACGAGGGACGGCGTGCATCCGAACGCCGCCGGCTACGCGGTCATGGCGCCGCTCGCGGATGCGGCCATCGCCAGAGCGATGCGGCTGCCCTAGCTTTCCGATCCCCACACGGTGGAAGCTGCTTGCATTCCGAAATGGTCCGAATCCTGCTCGCGCGCGACTTGCGAGCGCTCGCACGTGAAGTGGACGCGTACCCGAACGACGAATTGGTCTGGCGCACCGTGCCCGGCATCTCGAACTCCGCCGGGACGCTGGTGCTGCATGTCGCCGGCAACCTCGAGCACTTCATCGGCGCGGTGCTCGGCCGCACCGGGTACGTGCGCGACCGGGACGCCGAGTTCAGCACGCGCGACCTGACACGCGCCGAGCTGCGCGGTCGGATCGAGGCCGCCACGAAATCGGTGGACGCTACGCTCGCGCAGCTTGCGCCGGAGCAGTGCGAAGCGGAGTATCCGGTTCCCATCGGCGGCCGCAAGGTCGGCACCGCCGCCTTTCTCGTCCATCTCGCCACGCACCTCGCGTATCATCTCGGCCAGATCGACTACCACCGGCGGATGCTCGTGCCGAACGCAGGCACGGTCGACGCGATGTCGATCGGCAAGCTGCCGGAGTACGCGCCCTGATGTCTGACGTGCTTGCATCATCACCGTCGCCGCCCACGCAATTCCCGTCGCCGCTCGCGTCGCGGTTCGTCGTCGAGCGCGAGCTCGGCCGGGGCGGAATGGCCACGGTCTGCCTCGCCCGGGAGACCAAGCACGAGCGGCACGTGGCCGTGAAGATCATGCGTCCCGAAGTGGCCTCGGCGTTCGGCGCGGAGCTTCCCTGGCCCGTCGTGAATTCAGTAACGACCCTAGCGCTGCTCGCTCAGGCGCGGCTAGGTCGTTCGCGTCCGATGCATTCCACCCTCGGTGTTGAAATGCACCAGCGTGTAGAGCGGACACCACCCGAAGAGCCCCGTCAGGAGGGGCACGAAGCCTATGATCTTGAACGCCAACCCCACGCCACCGGCGACCGCGCCGCTCCAGCCGAGCGAGAGCAGCGCGAGACCCGCGGTGATCCGGACCACCCGGTCCAGCCCTGATTCGTTGGCGTCGAACATGATCATCTCCGCTTAAGGAAGTGCCGCCGCGCCCGGGCGCGGCTCGGGATACGGTGCCTCGTCGTCGTCGTCGCCGTCCACCCATTCATCCAGCTCGTGGCGCAACTGCGGATGCTGGCGCAACAGGGCCCAGCTCATCGCCGCCAGCGCGAGCACGGTCGGTATGGAAACGTGCCAAATGGAGAGCGCGTTCCGGAGCGGCTCCGTCATCAGGAGGAACGCGCCGAACAGGTGCAGGAAGACGAGCAGGTACATGACGAGCGCGGCGTACCAGAGCAGCGGCCCGCGCTCCGCCACGGACGCCATCCAGGACGCGAACAGTCCGAAGGCAAGGAAGATCAGGAGATGCACGCCGTTGTAGGCGAAGACGGCGCCCGGCCACACGCGCACCAGCGCGGGGTCCTCGAGGCCGTAGAAGAGCCAGCCTCCGAGCAGCGAGAACGTGTAAAAGAAGGAGCGACCCTGCAGCAGGTCACCGACGCCGACGCCGAGGAATACGATCAGGTAGCCGATCGACCCTATCAGCAGTCCACGGAAAGCGACTTCCCATCGATCTTCGCGCATGGTCCACCGCCGGAAGTATCCAGCTTGAGGATACGTTCGCCGGCCGCCGGCGCAGTAGGGGAAATCCCATGGGCCGGTACAGCTTTGCCCTACCGGGGTGGGCTCCCGCTCGCATATTGGCGCGATCATGGCCGAAGCGAATGTACCTTGGGCGCATGCGCTGGCGTCGAATAGCTATGCTCACGGGCCTGGTCGGCGGCCTGTCCGTTTCCTCAGGCGCTGAGAGCATGCAGGCGCAGCAGTGGCTCCGCGGCAACACGCACGCGCACACGGCGAACTCCGACGGCGACAGCCCGCCTGACAGTGTCGCGCGCTGGTACCGCGATGCAGGCTACGATTTTCTCTTTATCACCGACCACGAGCGGATCACTGATCCCGCTCCATTGAACGCTCGCCTGGGCGCACCCGGCCGCTTTCTGCTGATCGCCGGCGAGGAAGTGACCCAGGTCGTCGCGGACTCGGCGCACCCCGACCGCCGCCGGCAGGCGCACGTCAACGCGCTCGGCCTCACCCGCGTGGTGACCCGGCTGGGCGAGAGAGGAATCGCGCATGGGACCTCGCTGACGGACGCATACGCGCGGAACATCGCGGAGATCCGCGCGGCGGGCGGGATCGCGCAGGTGAATCACCCGAACTTCCGCTGGTCGGTGCGGCTGGAAGACCTCACCGCGCTTCCCGACTCGACGCTGCTCGAGATCTGGAACGCGCACACGGGCGTGAACAACGCCGGCGGCGTCGATGCGGCGGGGCGCGTGGCTCCGTCCGCCGAAGCGCTGTGGGATTCGCTGCTCACGCGCGGCAAGGTGGTGTTCGCCGTCGCCGACGACGACAGCCACAGCTTCCGCGCGAGCGACGCGGACTCGTACGCGCTAACGCGTCCGGGACGCGCCTGGATCATGCTGCGGGCGGATACGCTGGCGGAATCAGCCATTCTCGGCGCGCTTCGCCGCGGAGACTTGTACGCGTCCACGGGCGTGACCTTGAGCGAGCTCACAGTGACCGACCGCACGATTACTGTCGCTGTTTCACCGGTGAACGACAGCAGGTACACCATTGAGTTCGTCGGCGGCGGCGGCCGCGTGCTCGCCACGGTGCACGACCGGCGCGCGTCCTACACGATTCGCAGCAACGAGGGCTACGTCCGCGTGCGCGTCACCGATTCGAACGGGTGGAAGGCGTGGACGCAGGCGACGCGGGTGCGCTGAGGAGCGGCAGAAATCCTCCCAAGCCGTGCAGGTGGTCGATGTGGTCCGGACCGGTGTTCCCCGCGAATCCCAGGATCGCCAGTCCGCCGCGCCGTACCTCGCCGATCTGCTGCATCCCGCCGGGGCCCCATGCGAGCACCGGCGAGCGCGCGAGCCCGAGCGCGGCGAGAATCCAGTCCGCGGTCTCGGTGGTGCTCGCGAACGTTCCGGGAAAGATCTCGGAGTGAGTGACGACGAACCTGACTTCCCCGGCCACTGCGCGGCGCGCGTAGCGCAGGAACGGGACGAGCTTGAGCGTGTCGAGCGAGCCGCCCTCGGAGAGCACGGCTCGCTCCGGGATGTAGCTCGTGTGCAGTCCGTCGAGCAGCAGCACTCCGTCGATCGCGGCAGCGGTTCGCTCGTCGCTCAGTAAAGCGCGCACGCCGCCATAGCCGGCGCTGAAAGCGCTGACGACCACGCGGTCGACGCGCACCCTTCCCTGCGTTCGCGCAACGGTCTCGTCGCGCACGCGCTGGATCAGCGTGTTCCACGCGGCAGTATCCGACAGCGCGCGCTCGTACGCGGAGGAGCTGCCGCCGAGGTTCACGACTGCGAGCACGTAGCGGTCGCGCGTGGTGGCGACCGCGTGCATCGGCACGTACGCGGCGCTGAAGACGTGCACGAGCAATGTCCGCTCGTCCGCGGCGCCCGCGCTGGCGAGCGGCTTATCCGGGATGAACACCTCGACCGGTCGCGACAGCACCGAGTCGATCCTGAACGCGACTCCGGAAGTCTGACCTTGCGGGACGCGCTCGTGCCGTCTGGTGTTCTCCACCATCGGCGAGGGATTCTGCGCGCGCGGAGCCGGCGGTGCGGGAGCGGGATTCGATTCCGACGCCGGGCGCGCGTGACAACCGGCGGCAGCGAGGACGAGCAGAAACGCGCATGGCCGCGTGAGCGCACCGACGGCCGCGGAGGAGGGCCTGTCGGGACCGGTCACTTCGTCCAGATGGCGATGGCGCCGCAGCCAAGCAGTATCTGCTGGAATTGCGGCGGCACGACGTCGGTGTACACCTCGATCGCCGCGATCTCCTCCGGGCGAACCCAGCTGTCGATGTCGTCGGCGGTAAGGTCGCCGAGCATTATCGGCTGAATGTGGGTGCCGTTGAGGTAGAGCGACGGTGAGCACTCGCTGTCCCCTCGCCGGAGTCTGATCGTCCCGACGTCGGTCGCGACCCCCGCGATACTGCGGAACAGGTCCGACGCGTTCACGGGCGCGCGCCGCGCGATCTGTTCTGCCGTGAGGTAGCGCCCAAGGCCGGTCCGGCGCCGCGCCTCGAACGCGAGCCGATGCTCGTCCCTCCAGCGCGACGCGGTGACCCGCACGGTGTCCAGCACGGCGCGGAGCGTGGATAGCCCGACGTGCACCGCGGGCGCGCCCGCGAAGACGTTCACCGCCCGGCGCTCGGGGTAGTAACCGAGTGCGCGAACTTCCAGCATGCGTGTCCCCAACGGCGCGTCCGTGAGCGTCCATTCGCCCCTCTCGTTCGTGAGCGCCTCGGGGCCGTCGGTCATGACGACTTGAGCCCCCGCGATGGGCGCACCCGTGTTGATCGCCGCTACCGTCCCGCTCAAGCGCCCGTCACCCGCTTGCACCATTCGCGGCGGAACAGCGGTGTCACCGGCGGGCCGCTCCGCGTCTGCGGCCACGGTCCGCGCGGATCCGAGGTAGAAGTCGCGGCGCGTAACGTGCTCCGCGGCGATGGTGACTTCGATGAGCGCCGTGCTGTCGGCGCCGCCACTGGCGACGAGCGTCGTCGTCCCGGGACGCGGCACGTCGCACAGCGAGAACCAGCCGGTCTCGGTCGTCGTCGCGGTTGCTCGCTGCACCCGGCGGGTGAACCCCTCGCGCCGCACGGAAAACTCCAGCCACTCCGCCGCGACGGCGACGCCCGCCATCGGCGCGTGGCTCCGCGCGTCGCGGACGATGCCGACTATCACCGCGCCCGAATCGCGCGCCGACTGCTCCCCGCAGATCGCGGCGAGGAGCCGCCGGGGTGAAGGGATCGCCACGTCCGCGAGCACCGGGCGGCCGCCAGTGACGACCACCTCGCGCAATGGCGACTCGACGCCAAGCGAGTCGAGCACCGGATGCAAGAACCCGAGCAAATAGCGGCCGTCCGCCACGCCGCTGAACGCGAACGAGCCCGAGGGGTCGGTGATCTCCGTCCGCACGCCGCCCGCCATGTTGCCGGCGTCCACCAGCTGTACCGTCGCCCCGGCCAGCGGCCGGAGAGCCATGCTGTCGTACACGACTCCGCTGACCGTCGCTCCCGCCGCGCGCCCGGTCGGGTCCGGCGTCTGCGCGCCGGCGGCTGCCGCGAGCGCCACGACAAGCAGGAGAAGCCGGACCAGCATCCGATGATCGCTCAGGAAAGGGGAGTACGCACAAACGTTAGCGATCGACCCGATTCGCGCTAGACTTCCCGGATCACACGAGACAGCGACACAGTACGCGCCCCACGGAGCTGCCAATTGACGGCGATCGAGACGTGACAGCGCTCGAAGTCAGCGATGTGCGCAAGGCCTACGCGGGAGTGGTCGCGCTCGCCGGCGTGAGCCTGCGCATCACCGCCGGCGAGTGCCTCGCGCTGGTCGGCGAGAGCGGCTCCGGGAAGACGACTCTGCTCCGACTGTTCAACCGGATGGTCGCTCCGGATGCGGGGGCGGTGCTGGTGGACGGTACGGACGTGGGCGCTGCCGATCCGGTCGCGCTGCGCCGCCGCATGGGCTACGTCCCTCAGACGGGCGGGCTGTTGCCGCATTGGCGAGTGCTGCGCAACGTCGCACTGGTGCCGTGGCTGGAACGGCTTCCAAACGCGGAGGACGCCGCGCGCGCGGCGCTCGAGCTGGTCGGCCTGCCTCCCGCGACATTCGCCGACCGCCGGCCGGCAGAGCTGTCGGGCGGCCAGCGGCAGCGGGTCGCGATTGCGCGCGCGCTCGCCGCGCAGCCCCGATACCTGCTGCTCGACGAAGCGTTCGGCGCGCTGGACGCGATCACGCGCGCCGACGTCCAGGCTGCGTTTCTGCGAATCCGCGACCGCCTGCGGATCACCACGCTGTTGGTGACGCACGATCTGCGCGAGGCGGCGCTGCTCGGAGACCGGATCGCCGTTCTGCGCCGCGGCGCGTTGGAGCAGGTGGGCGCGCCCGCGGACGTGTTCGCCACGCCGGCCACGGAGTACGTGGCCGAGCTGGTCCGCAAGTCAGGGGTGGGGCCGACATGATCGGCGCGGTGGTCCTCTGGGCGTTGCTCCAGGCAGCTCCGGCGCCCGCGACGCGTCCGATCGCGATCGCGTCGAAGCCGTTCGCGGAGTCCTACATACTCGCGGAAATGTTCGCTCAGCTGCTCGAGGCGCGCGGGTTCACGGCGGACCGGCGGCTCGGCCTGGGCGCTACCGAGATTGCCTTTCGCGCGCTGCGCACCGGCGCCATCGACATCTACCCGGAGTATACCGGCACCGGGCTGCTTGCGATCCTCGGCGAGCAGCCGCAGCGCGACGCGCGCGCCGTGTTCCGGCGCGTGGCGACTGCGTTCCCGGCGAGATTCGACGCGCACTGGCTGCCGCCCCTCGGGTTCGAGAACACGTACGCGATCGCCGTGCGGCAGCAGACGGCGGCGGAGCACGGGCTGCGCACGCTCACCGACCTGAGCCGGGCGGCGCCGCGCCTCACGGCGGGTCTCACTCCGGACTTCGTCGGCCGCGCGGACGGGCTCCCCGGTCTCGAAGCGGAGTACGACATGCACTTCGCGCAGGTGCGCTCGCTGCTGCAGTCGGTGAAGTACAGCGCGCTGGTCAACGGCAACGTCGACGTCATCGACGGCTATTCGACGGATGGGCTGATAGCGCGCCATCGGCTCGTCGTGCTCGTGGACGACCGCGCTTTCTTTCCGCCCTACGAAGCCGCGGCGCTGGTGAGCGGCGCGTTCTACCGAGACATGCCGCATGCCGTCGCGGTATTGACGGAGCTGTCCGGCCGACTCGACGCGCAGCTCATGCGGCGGCTCAACGAGCGCGTCGAGGCGCGCGGGGAAACCGTCCCGCGGGTAGCGGCCGCGGCGCTGCGCGAGCTGGACCTGCTCGGCTCCGCATCGGAGGCTGGCGCGCCCGCCGCGACGGAGAGCGGCTCGCTGCCGCGCTACTTCGCCGAGCGCCGCGCGCTGCTGGCGCAGCTGACGCTGCGGCACCTGCTGCTCGTGTTGTTGTCGCTATCCGCCGCGATCGTCGCGGCCGTGCCCATCGGCCTCGCGCTCGAGCGCGCAGGAGCCGCCGCCGAGCCGGTGATCCGCGCGTTCGGCGTGCTGCAGACCATACCGGGCATCGCGCTGCTCGCGTTCATGATTCCCCTCCTGGGCATCGGCGTCGTGCCGGCGCTCGTGGCGTTGTTCCTGTACTCGCTGTACCCGATTCTGCGCAACACCTACAGCGGCGTGCGCGACGCGGCGCCGGGCGCGGTCGAGGCCGCGGGAGCGCTCGGCATGACGCCGTGGCAGGTGCTGCGCTTCGTGCGACTGCCGCTCGCGAGCCCGATCATCATGGCCGGGATCCGGACCGCCGCGGTGATCGGTGTCGGCACCGCGACGCTGGCCGCGTTCATCGGAGCCGGCGGGCTCGGCGATCCGATCGTCGCCGGTCTCGCGCTGTCGGACACGCGCATGATTCTGTTCGGCGCGATTCCCGCCGCCGCGCTCGCGCTGCTCGTCGACAGCGGACTCGGCCTGGTCGAGCGCGTGGTCACGCGCCGCTTCGCCGGGAAGTGAGCGCCGAATAACACAGCGGGCGCGAGCTACCTGACGGCGGCGGACGCGACCTTTCTGGCCCGGCTTTACTCTGTCGCCCGGGCCCCGCTCAGAAATTCGAATCCAATCCGCACGCCCTTGAGCGTGAAGAACGGATCGACCTGATCGAACTCCCTGCAGTGACTCGCGAACACCTCGGCCAGCCCGCCGGTCGCAAGCACCACCGGCACCGACTCTCGCGGCCACTCGGCCTTGATCCGCCGGACGAGACCGTCGATCGACTCGGCGGAGCCGTACACCACGCCGGACTGAATGCATTCCTCGGTGCGCGTGCCGATCAGCTTCGCCGGCGCGACGATCGCCGTCGCCGGCAGCTTGGATGTCTTGCTGAATAACGTTTCCGCGGAGCTCGTTACGCCGGGCTGGATGATTCCACCGAAAAACGAGCCCTCGGCGGTGATGCAGTCGTAGGTCGTAGCGGTGCCGAGGTCCACCACGATCGTGTCGCGCTCGAGCAGAGCGTGCGCAGCGAGCGTGTTGGCGATCCGGTCGGCGCCGACGGTGAGCGGCTCGTCCACGTCGAGCGTGATCGGCAGGTCCGCGGTGGCATCAATGAAGAACGGATTGCTGCCGGTGACGCGCCTGCACGCTTCGGCCAGCGTCGCGGTGAGCTGCGGCACGACGGAGCAGATCGCGGCCCCGTCGATGCTCTTTATCTTGATTCCCCCCGAGTCGAGCAGCGCGGCGAGCAGCACGCTCGTCTCATCCACCGTGCGCGGCGAGTTCGTCGTGATTCGGAAATTCGCGCGCATGACGTCGCCGGCGAAGACCCCGATCGTCGTCTCAGTATTCCCAACGTCGAACGCGACTATCATCGCCCGCCCTCCAGTACGAGCGAGCCGCTCCGGTGCGCGGACAGCTCTCCGTCCGATTCCACCAGCAGCTCGCCCAGCTCGTTAATGCCTCGCACGATTCCGGCCGCGGGCTCGGAGCAGCTATTCCCCGCCGCGACGTCGCGGCGCGTGAACGCTTCCAGCTCCTCCGCCGACAGCGGGCCGCGCCGCGTGGCTGCGCGCCGCAAGGCGGGGCCGACCGCCGCGAGGACGTCGGAAACGGTGACGTCCTCCCGCAAGCCCGTCGCGGCGCCGACGTCCGCCGGCGGCGCGAGGTTGATGCCCACGCCGAGCGCGACCCACTCCGGCCGCGCGTCCCGCCAGCGCGCTTCGAGCAGAATCCCGGCGAGCTTGCGGCCTTGAACGAACAGATCATTGGGCCACTTCAGTCCGACCGACGCGCGCGCGAACCGGTCGAGCGCGGGCGCGAGCGCGAGTCCCGCGCGGATCGACATCAGCTCGACCGGCACCCCCTCCCATGGACGATCGATCAGCGTGAGCCAGATCCCGCTCGGCGCATCGGAAAGCCATGCCCTGCCGCCCCGGCCGCGCCCGCTGAGCTGCCGCTCCGCGAGCACCAGTGTCCCCGACGGCGCGCCCTTCGCCGCCGCCTGGTGCGCGACGTCCATCGTGGAGCTCACTTCCTCGAACAGCAGCGCTCGCGGCGCACCGGTCAATCGCAGCACATCCGCCTGCGAGAGTCCCCAGTACCGACCGGTGGCTCCGCCCGAGGCCTGCTGCTCGCTGCCAGCTGCCAGCTGTCTTTCAGAGTCCGCGCGCATATATCAGATAGAAAATCATCGCGCCGAACGCCACGCGATATACCGCGAAAACGCCATAGCTCCGCCGCGCGACGTACCGCAACAGCACCGCGATGGCGACCCAGGCGCTCACCGCCGCGGCCACGACCCCCACCGCGAGCGGCACGATGCTCTCCGCCCCACGGACCGCGTCGGGGAGCTTGAACATCACCGCGGCCAGCGTGATCGGCATGCTGAGCAGGAAGCTGAACACCGCAGCCGACTCGCGCGTCAGCCTGAGCGCGCGCCCCGCGGTGATCGTCGAGCCGGAGCGCGACACGCCGGGAACGAGCGCGAGACATTGGGCCAGGCCGACGAACAACGCGCCCTTCCAACCGATCCTTTCCATCCCGCGCTCGCGCGACATGAACCTGTCGACCGCCCACAGAATGATTCCCAGCACGATGAGATTCGTGGCGATGATCGCCGGCGACCGGAAAACCGTCTCGGCGGCATCCTCCAGCAACATCCCGGCGATACCAGCGGGAATCGTGGCGAGCACGAGGAAAATGACGCGCTTCTCCTCGGGCGTATCGGCGCGACGCTTCTTCACCAGCGACAGCGCCGCGAGAGCGAGCCTGCGCCACTCCTCCTGGAAGTACGCCACGATCGCGATCAGCGTCCCGAGATGCAGGGCGACGTCGAACGCCAGCCCGCTGTCCGGCCAGCCGAGCAGCCACGGCGTCAGCGCGAGGTGCGCGGAGCTGCTGATGGGCAACAGCTCGGTGAACCCCTGGATTATTCCGAGTATCAGCGCCTGGAGGACCGTCATTGCGCGAGAGCGTCCTCGTACAACCGCTCGTAGTCGCTCACGACTTCGGCGCGCGAGAAGCGGGAGCGAGCGTCGTGCTGGCCGGCGATGCTCATGCGCTTCCACGCATCCGGATCGCTCAGCACCGACACCGCGGCGCGCGCCATGCCGTCCACGTCGCCGACCTCGCACAGGAATCCGGTCTCGCCCTCCTTGACGACCTCGACGAGCCCGCCGGCCCTCGTCGCGACCACCGGCACGCCCGAGGCGAGCGCCTCGAGCGCGCTCAGCCCGAACGACTCGCTCTGACTGGGAAGAAGGAACAGGTCGGCGCCCGCGAGCAGCGGCGCGACCACGTCGAGCTTGCCGAGGAAGTGCACGGCGTCGTGCACGCCGAGCTTGCGCGCCTCCTCCTCGGCGAGCGTGCGGTCGGGACCGTCGCCGACCATCACCAGCATCGCGGGAACGGCCTCGCGGATCCTGGCGAAAATGCGGACGACGTCCCGCACGCGCTTGACCGCGCGGAAGTTCGAGACGTGCATCACCACGCACTGCTTGGCGCCGAACTGCTCGCGCAGCAGCGGCGCGTACCGCTTCCGGTCGTACACGGTCGGGTCCACGAAGTTGTGAATCACGCGCACGTCGCAGCCGGTGCAGCCGAACGCGTGGAACGTCTCGCCCCGCAGATACTCAGACACCGCGGTGATGCGGTCGGACTTCTCGATCGAGAAGCGCGTGATGGACTGGAAGGACGGGTCCTGGCCCACCACGGTGATGTCGGTGCCGTGCAGGGTCGTGACGAGCTTGATGTCGCGGCCGGTCTCGTGCAGCATCTCGCGCGCGATCCACGCGCTGGTTGCGTGCGGGATGGCGTAGTGGCAGTGCAGCAGCTGCAGGTCGTGCGCGCGTACCACCTCGTGCATTCTCGCGGCGAGCGCGAGGTCGTACGGCGGGAACTCGAACAGCGGGTAGCGCCCGACGTCCACCTCGTGGAAGAAGACGCGCGGCAGGAATGACGGCAGGCGAAACGGCTGCCGGTAGGTGATGAAGTGCACCTCGTGGCCGCGCTCGGCGAGCGCGATGCCGAGCTCGGTTGCCACCGCGCCGGAGCCGCCGTACGTGGGATAGCAGGTGATGCCGATCTTCATGCGCCGTTGCTCCACCATTCCTCGATGATCCGGCGCGCGTCCGGCGAGCCCGCGTCCACGCGGGTCACGGTCGTTCCACCGATCTGATGCCGGAACCAGGTCCGCTGCCGCTTGGCGTATTGCCGCGTCTCGATCAGGATCTTCTCCCTTGCGGCGTCGAAGTCTATCTCACCGCGCGCCAGCGCGCGCACGGTGGAATAGCCCGATGACATCCACGCGGGCGCCGACGGCGCGACGTCGCTCTCGAGCCGGCGGACCTCGTCCAACCATCCCGCCTCGAACATCGCGTCGATTCTCCGCGCGATGCTCTCCTGCAGCTCGGCGCCGCGGTCGACGACGAGGAACTTCGCGCGCCGGGGCTGCAGCCGCGGCGCGGCCGCGTGGAACTCGCTCAGCCGCTTGCCCGACAGCAGCGCGGTCTCGATGGCGCGCAAGAGCTGCGCGCGGCCGAGGTCGGCGCGCGCGGGATCGAGCAGCAGGCACCAGCGGCGCAGGTCCTCGGTACTGAGCTGATCGAGCTCGGAGCCGATGGTGAGCCGCTGGGCGGTGTCGAACACGGGCGAGTCGGCCAGCGGCTCCACCAGGGCGCGGATGTAGAAGCCGGTGCCGCCGACCACGAGCGGAATCCTCCCCGCGGCCTCGCACTCCGCGATCCATTCGTCGGCGTCGCGCGCCCAGCGCGCCGCCGAGTAGCGCTCGGCCGGATCGATGATGTCCACGCCGAAGTGCTGCACCCGATTTCGCTCGCCCGTGGTCGGCTTGGCAGTGCCGATGTCGAAGCGCTTGTAGATCTGCCGCGAGTCGGCGGAGATGATGTCGGCGCCGTGCCGCTCGGCCAGCTCGAGCGCGATCGATGACTTGCCCGCGGCGGTGGGGCCGCAGATTATGCGCAGGCTATCGCCGGCCAAAGCGGCGCTCCAGCTCATCCCAGGCGATTCGGACGATCGTGGCGCGTCCGTGTACGTCGTGCGCCGGGAGCTTCGTGTCACGCAGCGCGAGGAACAGCGCGCGCATCTCGTCCGGCGCGAGCACGTCGCCGCCCTTGACGGCCGCCTTGCACGCGACCGTCGCCAGCAGCCGCTCGTGCCGCGCGATGTTGCCCGGCGCGCGATCGCCGGTCAGCGCCGTGAGCGTCTCGCGCAGGCAGCGCTCGGCGTCGAAGCGCGGATGCGGAGCCGGCACGCTGTGCACCAGCAGCGTGTTCCCGCCGAACAGCTCTACCTCGAAGCCGATCTTCTCCAGATACTCGCGGTTCTCCTCGAACGCCTCGATCTCGGGGCCGCCGACGTGCAGCGTGATGGGAAAGAGCAGCCGCTGCGACGGCGAGCCGCCGCTCTCGAGCGCGCTCAGGAACCGCTCGTACAGGATCCGCTCGTGCGCCGCGTGCTGGTCGATCAGCACCAGGCCGCTGCCGTCATGCTCGAACGTGACGTAGGTCCGATGCAGCTGAAACAGCGGCGGGACGTAATCGTCGGCGGCAACGGCCTCGTCCGCCGCACTCTCCCCGGCAACCTCGAACGCGGGCGTGCCGTTCCCGGCGTGCGCCGGCGACGCGGTGAACTCGAGCGACAACCCGCCCGCATCGTTGAGCGCGGCGTCCGCCCGCGCGGCCGCCTGAAAGGAATTCCAGCCCGGGTTGTACGCGCGCGGGCCGAGCGAAGCCGAGCTGTCCCAGTTGCCGAGGGCGCGGCGCACCGCGGCTTCGACCGCGCGCTCGACCGGCCACCGGTCGCGGAAGCGCACCTCCGCCTTGGCGGGGTGAACGTTCACGTCCACGAGGTCGGCGGGCAGCACCACGTCGAGAAAGAGCGACGGCCGCACTCCCGGCGGGATGGTGTTGCGGTAGGCCGCTTCCGCGGCGCGCACGAGGCCGTGGTCGCGGATGACGCGGCCGTTGATCGTGATGAATATCCGGCGCGTCCTGGTGCCGACGTCCGCGGGCTTCTCCACCAGCCCGCTCGTGTGCATGGCGCCCGCGAGATCCTCCACCTGCACCAGCGACGCGGCGTAATCGGCGCCGTACAGCGCGGCGAGCCGCTCACGCAGATCCGTCGCGGGCGGGACACTCATCGCCTGCTTGCCGTCGTGCGTGAGCGTGAAGCGCACGTCGCGGCGCGCCAGCGCCATGTTGCTCATCGTCTCCGCGATCGCGCGCCACTCGGAGCGCGCGCCGCGCAGGAATTTCTGCCGCGCCGGCACGTTGTAGAAGAGGCGCGAGACGGTGACCGTCGTGCCCGGCCGACGCGCCACATCGGCCACGCCGAGCACCTCGCCCGCGGCGGTCCTGACCTCGAGCCCTTTCCCGCCCGCGGTGCAGCTCTCGAGCAGCAGCTCCGACACGGAGCTGATCGCGGGGAGCGCCTCGCCCCGGAAGCCGAAGGTGGCGACGCCGACGAGATCGGCAGCCGTTCTGATCTTCGACGTGCCGTGCCGCTCGAGCGCGAGCAGGACGTCGTCGCGGTCCATGCCGCTGCCGTCGTCGGCCACGCAGATGAGCGCGCGCCCCCCGTCCTGCACGGTGACGTCGACGGTGGTCGCGCCGGCGTCGAGCGCATTCTCCACGAGCTCCTTGACGACGGACGCCGGCCGCTCGACGACCTCGCCGGCGGCGATCTGGTCGGCGACGGCGCCGGGGAGAATGGCGATTGTGGGCACGCTGAAAACTACGCTGTTGGCTATTGGCTGTTGGCTATTGGCAAGACGGCAACGGTGGACATTCTTGGCTAATAGCCAATAGCCAATGGCCAATAGCTGCTTCTACCAGTCCTTCCCTCTTGGCGCCTGCGGCACGCTCCGCCGGGTCTTGTCGCCCTGCACGTCCTGCTCCTCCTCGGCCGCGGCGTCGAGGATCCCGCTCGCCTGATCGACATTCAGGCCGTTGCGCGGGCGCGGCGCGATAGTAGGCTGACCCTGCGCCGGATCCGGCTGGGGCGTCGCCGCGCCACCGCCGCCACCGCCTCCACCACCGCCCCCGCCTCCGCCTCCGCCCTCACGCTCGCGGAGCGCCAGCTCGTAGTTCCACTTCGCGTCGAACACGTCCGGCCGACGCTTGAGCGCGATCCTGTAGTGGACCAGCGCGCTGTCCAGCGGCGGATCCGCGGAATCACCCCGCAGCGCGAGCCCGCGCTGCAAGTGAGCCAGGCCGATGTTGAACTCGCCGCGCCACGCGATCTCGTCGCGCTGGCTGTCCAGCACCATCCGCAGGAGCCGCTCCGCCCGCTCGAGCGAGTCGGCCTGCAGCGCCTGGGTGCCGGCGTTGTAGTTGTCGAGCGTCGGATCGGGAAAGAGCTGGCGGCACCCCGCGAGCAGCAGCAGCATCGCGGCGGCTCCGGCCGTGCCCGCCGCGCGAGCGCGCGCGGGAGTCTTGCCGGCGCTGAATCCCCGGGGCCGCACCCGCTCGGGCAGGTTCGAGACGAACGTGCGCAGCCGGCGCCGCCGGCGGGCGAGCGCGGGCAACAGCGCGTCGAGCATGAGCAGCAGAAACGCGGGGAGCAGGAAGAGCTGGTAGCGGTGCGCGAGATTCTCCCTGTTCTCGACGCTGCGCTGCTCCGCCTTCAACGTCGCCAGCGCCTGCACCGCCGCGGCGACCCGGTCGTCCGCGTCCGGCGGGATGAACGTGCCGCGCGCCACGCGCGCCGCTTCCTGCAGCAGTGCGGGCTCGTACCGCGTCGTCACTACCGCGCCGGCCTCGTCCCGCTTGAGTACGATACGGCCGTCCTCGCGCACAGGGATCGTCGATCCCTGCCGCGTGCCGAAGCCCATCGTGATCACCGCGATCCCGGCCTCGCGCGCTTTCTCGGCGGCATCGACGACCGCCGCGGCGTCCTCGAATCCCTCGCCGTCGCTCATCAGCACCACCGCCTTGTCCGCCGACGATCTACTGAGCGACAGGAGCGCCGTCGCCTGCCGCAGCGGCGGCGCCAGCGCACTCCCCGCCTGGCCGACGACGCTCGGATCGAGGTTGTCGAGGAAGAGATCGAGACCACCGTCGTCGATCGTGAGCGGGGTGAGCACGTAGCTGCGCCCCGCGAAGGCGATCAAAGCGACGCGGTTGCCGCGCCCGCTCGCGCGCAGCCGGCGAACTTCGCGCTTCATCGCCTCAAGCCTGCTCGGCGCTTCGTCGGTGGCGAGCATGGAGGCCGAGGCGTCGAGGGCGAGCACGAGATCGATGCCGCTCTGGCGCACGACCGTGCGCTCGAATCCCCAGCGGGGTCCGGCGAACGCGAGTCCCGCGAGGAGAACCGCGATCGTGCCGATGACGATGCGGAGCCGCGACTGCCGGAGCAGCGCGCCCGGGGCGAGCCGCTCGATCATCTCCGGGGTTCCGAGCCGGGCGAGCCGGGCGTCGCGCCGCCTGCGGGCGTGGATCAGCAGCCACGCGGTGAGGGCAGTGACGACAGCCGCGAGGGCGAGCGCCCACTGGTACTGGAAAAGGACGGGCATCATGGAATCGGCGCCCTCCGCGCGAGCAGCGCAAGCTCGCCCAGCAGCGCGAGCAGACCGAGACCCAGCGGCATGCGGAACAGCTCGCTGTACCGCACGTACGACCGCGACTGCACGGTGGTCCGCTCCAGCAGATCGATCTGCTCGTATATCCGCCGCAGCGCGGCTGCGTCGCGCGCGCGGAAATAGCGGCCACCCGTCATCCGCGCGACTTCGCTCAGCAGCACCTCGTCGATGCGCACGGGCTGCAGCTCGTAGCGCAGCCCGGCCGGTCCGCGTCCCACGGGAACCGGCGCCAGCCCGACGGTGCCGACTCCGATCGTGTAGATCTTGATGCCGTACACGCTCGCCGCGCGCGCCGCGGTCCGCGGGTCGATGCTCCCGCGGTTGTTGACGCCGTCGGTCATCACGATCATCACGCGCGAGCGACCCGGCGCGTCGCGCAGCCGGTTCGCAGCGGTGGCGATGCCGAGTCCGATCGCCGTACCGTCCTCCAATTGCCCGGCCTGGAGGTTGTCCACGGCCTGCATGAGGATCGGATAGTCCGTGGTCAACGGCACCTGCGTGAGCGCTTCGCCGGCGAACGCCACCAGCGCGATGCGGTCGGACTCGCGCGCGGCGATGAACTCCTTGAGCCTGGACTTGGCGACGGCGAGTCGATTCTGTGGCCGAAAATCCTCGGCCAGCATCGAGCTGGAGAGGTCCACGGCGAGCGCGATGTTGATTCCCTCGCTGGTGACGTTCTCCACCCGCGCGGTGGAGCGCGGCCGCGCGAGCGCGAGGACGAGCGCGGCGAGCGCGACGTTCCGCAGGATGAACATCGTCCGCGTGATCCGCTCGCCGGTGCGCGGTCCCTGGGCGAGCACGCCCGTCCGGGAGAACGCGATCGCCGACGGACGGCGGCGGCGCCGCAGGATCCACCAGAGCGGGAGAAGCAGGAGGAGCGCGAGCGCCCACGGCGTATAGAGCTGGAGGGAATCGAAGGTCATGCGGCCTTCCGCTTCTCCTGCTCCACGAACCTGTTCTCGACGCGCTCGACCACGGCGCGGGCGGCCGCGCCCAGCTCGCGAGCCTGAGCCGCGTCCACGCGCCACGCGGCGAACTTGGCCAGATCGGCCTGGTGCAGCAGCTCCGCCAGCCCGGCACTCCACTCCGGATCGAGCGCGCCGCTCGCGCGCGCGGCGGCCACCAGCTCCCGGGTGGTGTGCGACGCGCGGACTCCAGCGACGCGCGCCGCGAGATAATTCCGCAGCACGTCCACCATCAGCGCGACGTGCAGCGCGCCCTCGTCCCTGTCGGGCAGACCGAGCTTCTCGATCCGGAAGAACTCGCGCTGCGCGAGCGCGGCCGGATGGATCGGCCGGTTCTTCCAGCGCTGGTACACGCGCCAGAGCCACCACGCCAGCAAAGCCGCCAGCAGAATCCCCAGCGCGAGCAGCAGCCACTTGAGCCACCATGGATAGGCGAACGGGAGGACGTCCCGCGCCGGCTTCGGCACGTGCAGTGTGGTGTCGGCCGGGAGCACGCTCCGCACGAAGACGGTGTAGGACGCGAGCGATATCCTGCGCTCCGCGATCCCGGAGCGAACGATGACGTCGCCGAGCCCGAGCGGCTGGGCCTCGATGTCCCACGCCGCCATGCGGTAGCCGGCCACCTGCTCCATCTCGCCGGGCGAGCCCGCCGGAGCAGGCAGGAGCCGCGGCTCGGCGACGGCTGCGTCGGCGGCGAGATCGACATTGGCCGCGGAATCGGTGCTGACGGGGAACTCGATCGTGGAGCCGGCCGGCGCGCGAACCCGGACGATGACCGTGAAGCGCTCGCCCACGGTGACGGTGTCGGGATCGATCTGCACGCCGATCCGGACAGGGACCGTGACCGGCGCGACCGGCCGCGCCGCGCCCGCCTGCAACAGCAGCACCGCCGCGAGCGCAATCACCGGCGGCGGGCCCTCGTCTCGCGCGTGCGGAAGAACTTGATCAGCGGGTGCACGACGTTGTCGGGCGTGGCGATGGCGATTTCGTCGATCGACAGCCGCCGGAGCAGATGCTTTCGCTCCTCCCGCTCGGCGGACACGGCGGTCTCGTACGCGGAGCGGACGCCGCTGGAGCTGGTGTCGATGCTCAGCGTCTCCCCCGTCTCCGGATCGATGAAACGCGCGAGCCCGACGTCGGGTAGATCGCGCTCGCCGGGATCCTCGATCGTGACGGCGACGACGTCGTGCCGCTGCGCCAGCAGCTTGAGCGGGTGCTCGATGCCGGGCGCCAGGAAGTCGGAGACCACGAAGATGATCGACTTCTGCGTGAGCATGCGCGAGACGTACTCGAGCGTGCCGGAGATGTCGGTGCCGGTGCCCTCGGGCTCGAACGCGAGCAGGTCGCGGATGATGCGGAGCACGTGCCGCCGGCCCTTGCGCGGCGGTACGACGTGCTCGATACGGTCGGTGAAGAGCACGATGCCGACGCGGTCGTTGTTGCGCACGGCGGACATGGCCAGCACCGCCGCCAGCTCGCTGGCCGCCTCGCTCTTGAAGCGGCGCACCGTCCCGAACTGCTCCGAGCCGGAGAGATCGACGGCGAGCATGACGGTCAGTTCGCGCTCCTCGATGTAGCGCTTGACGTACGGCCGCCCCATTCGCGCGGTGACGTTCCAGTCGATCGAGCGCACCTCGTCGCCGGGCTGGTACTCGCGCACCTCGGAGAACTCCATCCCCTGCCCCTTGAACACCGAGCGGTACTCGCCGACGAACAGCGAGTTGACGAGCCCGCGCGTGCGGAGCTCGAGCAGTTTTACTTGCCGGAGGATGTCTTTGGATGGAGTTGTGAGCGCGGGTTCCGTGCGCGAGGCGGCTCGACTGGAGGGTGCTTCGGCCGCTACGCGCTTCGCGCTAAGACGCGGCCTGCGACCCTCCGGTCCAGCCGCCTCATCGACCTTCATCGCGCCCGCAGTCGCGCGACGGCGAAACATCAGGGCGCCCGGATAGCCTCGAGCACCCGTGCGACGATTGCGTCGCTCGTCACTTCCTCCGCCTCCGCTTCGTACGTCGTCAGCACCCGGTGGCGCAGCACATCGGGAGCGATAGCCTTGACGTCGTCCGGCGTCACGAAGGAGCGGCCGTGCAGGAACGCATGCGCGCGTGACGCTTGCGCAAGTGACAGCGTCGCGCGCGGGCTCGCGCCGAACTCGATCAGCGGGGCGAGCTGCGCCAGTCCCGCCTCAGCCGGATACCTCGTGGCGTGGACGATGTCCACGATGTAGTCCACGATCCGCGCGTCCATGTACAGCTCGGCGATCCGCTTGCGGGCCGCGAGGATCTGCTGCGGCGTGGCGACGTGCCCCACCGGAATCGGCTCGCCGCCCGCCATCCTGCGCAGGATCAACTTCTCCTCCTCGCGCGACGGATAGCCGATGTGCAGCTTGAGCATGAAGCGGTCGACCTGCGCCTCCGGCAGCGGATACGTGCCTTCCTGCTCGATCGGGTTCTGCGTCGCCAGCACGAGGAACGGCTCCTCGAGGATGTAGGTCGTGCCGCCGATCGTGACCTGCTTCTCCTGCATCGCCTCGAGCAGCGCGGCTTGCACCTTCGCCGGCGCGCGGTTGATCTCGTCGGCGAGGATGATGTTCGCGAAGATCGGCCCCTGCTTCACCGAGAACTGGCCGTTCGACTGGTCGTACACCTGCGTCCCGATGACGTCCGCCGGCAGGAGGTCGGGGGTGAACTGGATCCGCTGAAAGTGCGTGTTGATCGTCTCCGCGAGCGTCCGCACGGTCAGCGTCTTGGCGAGGCCGGGGACGCCTTCCAGCAGCACGTGTCCGCCGGTGAGCAGGCTGATCATGAGCCGCTCGACCATGTAATTCTGGCCGACAACCCGCTTGCCGACCTCGGCTATGACGTTCTGGATCATCGCCGTGTCGCCCGCGGGCGGCGCGGTGTCCTGGGAGCGGGCCCCTACCGGCGCTGCGCTAGTGCTCACGTGTTTCCCCTGGTGAACGTGGTGTTACCCCCGCGGCTGTGCAGGAATAGCGCCGTTATCTTGCCAGCGCCTGGATGATGTCGCGCTCCTTCGAGGTAAGCTCCCGCGTCTTACCCGGGGGCAGGCGGCCGAGTTTCACGGGACCGAAACGGGTCCGCACCAGCCGCTCCACCGCGAGGTCGAGAGCGGCGCACAGCCGGCGGACTTCCCGCGTGCGGCCTTCCGCGATGGTAACCTCGAACTCCCACAGCCGGTTTCCGAGCGGCCGCGCCGCCACGTCGATCGGCTTCACTACGCCGTCCTCGAGCTCGACCCCCCGCCGCGCGGCGCGGAGCGCTTCGGCGGCATTGCCGCGGACGGTCGCGACGTACGTGCGCTCGACCTCGTTGCTGGGGTGCGTGAGCGCGTTCGCCGCCTCGCCGTCGGTGGTGAGCAGGAGAACTCCCTCGGTCATGTAGTCGAGCCGGCCGACGTAGGTGAGGCCGGGTATGTCCTGCACGAGTTCGAAGACGGTCCGGCGCCCCTGTGGATCGCTGCGCGTAGTCATCACGCCGGAGGGCTTGTTGAGGACGATCCACTTGTTCTTTACGGCTGGGCCGATCGGCTTGCCGTCCACGGTGATGACGTCGCGGCCCGGCTCGACGTCCTGACCGACGGACGGCGGGACACCGTTCACCAGCACGCGGCCGGCGGCGATGAGCTCGTCGGCGCCTCTGCGGGAAGCGACGCCGGCGCGGGCAAGCGCACGATTTATTCGCATACGTAACGCGCCGCCGGTCGGTTATCCAAGGGAAGGACAGGGGTGGGTGACCGGTCGAAAGTGTTGGTTCTGGTAAACAACGGGTTGACCGTCATTGGTCCGGAGGTTGAGGCGGAACCGAAAACCGTTCACCTATGACCGGTCGTTAACCAGAACCAACACCTGCAACCTGTCACCCATCCCGGTTGTCAAGCTGACGGCCGTACCTCGCCAGCCGGCCTCAACGCTACTGCCAGCTCATCCGCCCGCGGCAGCTCGTCGAGATGCCGAATCGCCAGCTGCTCCAGAAACGCCGGCGTAGTACCGTACATCAGCGGGCGTCCCATCCCCTCGGCGCGGCCGGTCACTTCGATCAATCCTCGCTCGTGCAGCGACTTCAGAATCGCGCCGCAGTTCACGCCGCGGATCTCTTCGACTTCCGCGCGCGCGATGGGCTGGCGGTACGCGATGATCGCGAGCGTCTCCAGCGCCGCCGCTGAGAGGCGCGCGGGACGGCTCGCAAGCTGCGCGCGCTCGATCGCATCCGTGTACTCGGCGCGCGTGAGGATCTGCCAGCCGCCGCCCGTCTCGATCAGTTCGACGCCGTGCCCCGCCTCGTCGTACTGCGTGCGCAGCTCCGTGAGCGCGCCCGCGACCTCGTCGTCGGACACATCCGGATCGAGCTCCGCGAGGCTCTCGCGAGAGATCGGGGCCGAGCTCGCGAACAGCGCGGCTTCAAGCAGCTTCGCTAGCGGACTCACCGTTGATCTCCACTTCGGTAAAGGCCCGGTCCTGCCGCAGCTTCAGCTCGCCGCGCTTCGCCATCTCGAGAAGGGCCAGCAGGACCGAAAGAATCTCCCAGGGCTCCGACCCCGTGCTCACGAGGTCGCGCCAGCGGCAGTTGCGCCGGAGAGCGAGCATGTCGCGCACGACTGCGATCGCGCCTTCCACGTCCAGCGCGCGCGGGACCACGTCGTGAATCGTGGGCTTCCTCGCCAGCCGCAGCACCCGGTCGACCGCGGCGAACAGCTCGGGCAGCGAGAGCGACAGCGGCGCGGCGGCCGGCGCGGGCGAGCTGAACTGCTGCGGCAGGTACCCGCGCGCGAACTTCGCGCGGCGCACCTCCGACAATCTGTCGAGCACGTCCACGACTTCGCGCACCTGCTGGTACTCGAGCAGCCGCCGCACCAGCTCGGCGCGCGGATCCTCCCAGCCTTCCTCGCCTTCGCGGCGCGGCAGGAGAAGCTGCGCCTTGATGCGGATCAGCCGGGCTGCCATCTCCAGATAGTCCGCCGCGTCGTCGAGCCCGAGCGTCTTGATGCGAAGCAGGAACTGCTCGGCGATCCGCGCGACGGGAATGTCGTAGATGTCGATCTGCTCGTCCCGGATCAGCGTGAGGAGCAGGTCGAGCGGACCGGAGAACTCTCCGATCTGCACGACGAAGGCGTTGTCGCCGCGGTCGGTTACGTGGTCCACGGGCCCGGCAGGATGAACGGCAGCAGCAGGCGCACCGCGGCGGTGTGCAGGAAGAAGATGGGCATGAAGAACCCGCGCATTATTCCGCCGCCGAGCATGATGATGAGCATCAGCGCGATCAAGCCGTACCGCCCGAACTGCTCGTACCGCAGCGCCCAGGCGGGCGGAAGCAGGTACTTCGCGACGTGCGAGCCGTCGAGCGGCGGGATCGGAATCATGTTGAAGAACGCGAGCACGAGATTGATCAGGATGCCGTAGATCAGCATCAGCTGCAGGATCGACGCCCACGGCGCGAGCGCGGGGATCCCCCGCCCCGCGAGTCCGATCAGCGCGACCACCAGAACGGCGGCGGCCGCGAGCACGAGGTTCGTTACCACTCCGGCGAGGGAGACGATGATGTCTCCGCGCTTGAAGTTGCGGTAGTTGCGCGGATTCACGGGTACCGGCTTGGCACCACCGAACATGACCCCGGCCGTTATGAAAGTCAGGATCGGCAGGATGATCGTTAGGAACGGATCGATGTGCTTGAGGGGGTTCCAGGTGAGCCGACCGAGCTGGTAGGCCGTGGGGTCACCCTGCCTCAACGCCGCGTAGCCGTGGGCGTACTCGTGCGCGACCATCGAGAAGAGCAGAACGGGCGCGACGAGCAGAAAAGTCTGGGTTTTATCCAATAGCGGGTTTGCGGGAAGCGCCGAAGGACGGTAGTTTCAACAACTTAGCCCTAGTAATGGAGATTCAGTAAGTGCCGAACATCGCGTCCGCCAAAAAGAACCTGCGAAAGTCGAGAGCCGCCGAGGTGCGCAACCGCGCGCAGCGCTCGACGCTTCGCACTGCACTCAAGAAGGCCAAGTCCACCGAAGGATCCGCCGCGGACCGCGCAGCCGCGGTTCAGCTGGTCGATCGCGCCGCGCGCAAAGGTCTCATCCACAAGAACGCGGCCGCGCGCCACAAGAGCCGGCTCGCCAAGAAAAAGTGACTAGTGACTAGTGACTAGTGACTAGTAAACCGCTTTACAGCGCAGCGAGCTCACCGCCGCAGCTCTCGCAGTACCACTCCGTAGGATAGTTCATCGCGCCGCACTCGGCGCACTTGAGCGTTTTCTCGTTCTCGCGCCGGGGGTCCGGCTGCGCGGGCACGAACGTGCTCGTCTTGCCGCGCTTGCCATGGGAGTTCGCGCGCGTCTCCGATTTTGCTGGCGCGGGTGCCGTCTCCGCGGGTGCGGGCTCGGCCGGAGCCCTGGTGGATTCCGGCACTTTCGCCGGGAGCCCGTCGGCGGGCGCGAGCGATTCGATCGGCACCGTCGGCGTTTCCTGCTCCACCGCTGGACGGGCCATGGCGGGCGTCGCGGCGCGGGATCGCGCGGGCGTCTTTCGACTGACACTGGTCGCGTCCGCGGGCACCGGCGCCGGGCCGGGCGGAATCGGCGGCGGCTCGGCGGCCGCCCGCGACGGAGCTTCCTCCTCGCTGGTCTGCTCGACGATCAGCAGCAGCTGGTTCAGCTCATCCGAGATCTTCCGCTTCTCGTCGACGAACCGCTTGAGCTCGACCTCGACCTCCCGCTTGCGCAGCTCCCATTGCTCGGGCGTGAACTCGCCGACCACCGCGCGCAGCTCCGCCTCGTGCAGCTCGTCGACGCGCGCGGTCTCCTCCTCCGTCGCCTGCTTGAGCCGGTCCTTGAGCGCCGCGACCGCGGACCGGATCTCGCTCGTCCGCTCGGTGAGCTGGTCGCGCACCGCGGCGAGGCGCTGCTCGTAGTCCGCGTGCACGCGCTCGTACACGTGCCCCGGGGTCGAGTCGCGCCTCGACTCGAGCGTGGCGAGCCACTGCTCGTACCGCTTGCGCTCCTCCAGAAGCTGCTGCAGCGCGTCGTGAGAACGACCGGGCTTGGCCACCGTCACCTCGTCGTGTTCGGCATCGTGTAGACGATCTCTCCATCAACGATAGTAAAAATCGCGCGGCCGTGAAGCTTCTCGCCGGCGTACGGCGTGTTGCGCCCCTTCGAGAGGAAGGCGGCCGGATCCACCGTCCACTCGGCGCGGGGGTCGAAAACCGTCACGTCGGCGACGGCGCCGCGCTCAAGCGTCCCGCCGGGAAGGTGGAACACGCGCGCCGGCGCGCACGACATGCGCTCGACGAGCCGCGGGTAGTCGAGCACCCCGCCCGCCACGAGCTTGGTGTGCACGACGGCAAGCGCGGTCTCCAGCCCGACGATGCCGTTGGGAGCGTTGGCGAACTCCTGCTCCTTCTCGTCGTAGTGGTGCGGCGCGTGGTCCGTGGCGATGAGGTCTATCGTGCCGTCCGCCACCGCGTCGCGCAGCGCGGCCACGTCCGCGGCGGTCCGCAGCGGCGGGTTCATCTTGGCGTTGGTGTCGTATGCGCCGACCCGATCCTCGGTGAGCGTGAGGTGATGCGGACACACCTCCGCGGTCACGTTGATCCCGCGCTCCTTTCCCCAGCGGATCAGCTCGACCGACCCAACGGTGCTCATGTGCGCGAGGTGGACGTGCCCCTTCGTGCGCCGCGCCAGCAGGATGTCGCGTATGACCATGATCTCCTCGGCCTCCGAGGGAATCCCCTTGAGGCCGAGCCGCGCGCTCACGATCCCCTCGTTCATCGCGCCGCCGTGCGAGAGCGTCGGCTCCTCGCAATGGTCGATGACGGGGATGTTGAACGTCCGCGCGTATTCCAGCGCGGTCCGCATGAGCTGCGCGCTGGCGACGGGCCGCCCGTCGTCGCTCACCGCGACGGCCCCGGCCCCGATCATCTCGCCGAACTCGGCGAGCGCTTCGCCGCGCTGCCCGAGCGAGATCGCGCCGATCGGGTGCACGCGCGCGGCCTTCGCGCGCTGCGCCTGCCGGATGATGAACCCGACCGCGGCCTGGTTGTCGGTGACCGGATCGGTGTTCGGCATGGCGCAGACGGCGGTGAATCCGCCGGCCGCCGCGGCCCGCGCGCCCGTGGCCACGGTCTCGACGTCCTCCCTTCCCGGCTCGCGCAGGTGGCAGTGCACGTCGATGAACCCGGGCGAGACGATCATCCCGGCGCAGTCGAGCACGCGCGCGCCGTCGGGCGCTGCGAGACCTCTGCCGCAGGCTTCGATCAGGCCGGCGGCGAGCAGCACGTCCTGCTGAGCGTCGATCTTCCGCGAGGGATCCACGACCCGGCCGCCGCGGAGCAGAATCGGCTGCGTCACCTGGCCGCCGCCTTGGCGGACTCCGCCAGCGTGGGATTCCCGCCGGCGAGCAGATACAGCACCGCCATGCGGATCGCGATCCCGTTGGTTACCTGGTCCAGTATCACGGAATGGTCGCCGTCGGCCACGTCGGAGTCGATCTCGACGCCGCGGTTCATCGGCCCGGGGTGAAGGATGAGCACGTCCCGCGGCGCGCGCGCCAGCCGGTCGCGCGTCACGCCGAACACGCGGTTGTACTCGCGCAGCGAGGGAATGTACCCGCCCGTCATGCGCTCGATCTGGAGCCGGAGAACGTTGAGCGCGTCGGCCCATTCGATGGCGTCCTCGATGTGGTCGAACACGGTCACGCCCAGCTCCTCGATCGCGCTCGGCAGGAGCGAGCGGGGGCCGCACACCGCGACTTCGGCGCCCACCTTGCGGAGCCCCCAGATGTTGGAGCGCGCGACGCGGGAGTGCAGCACGTCGCCGCAGATGCACACGCGCTTGCCCGCCAGGCCGCCGAAGTGATCGCGCAGCGTCAGGAGATCGAGCAGCCCCTGCGTGGGATGCTCGTGCATGCCGTCGCCCGCGTTGATGACGTTCGACTTGATGCGCTCGGCGAGGAACTGCGCGGCGCCGGAAGAGCCGTGGCGGATCACGACCATGTCGATCCGCATCGCCTCGAGGTTGCGGGCGGTGTCCACCAGCGTCTCGCCCTTGGACACGCTGGAGCCCGTGGCCGAGACGTTCACCGGATCGGCGGAGAGCCGCTTCTCGGCGAACTCGAAGGAGATGCGCGTGCGCGTCGAGTTCTCGAAGAACAGGTTCACGATGGTGGAGCCGCGCAGCGTCGGGACCTTCTTGATGGCGCGCTCGCTGATCTCCTTGAACGGCTCGGCGGTGTCGAGAATGAGCTTGATCTGCTCGGCGGAGAGCGGCTCGAGGCCGAGCAGATCCTTCCCGAGCGCGCCGCTCATGCGCTGTCGGCCCGCGAAACGACGACGCAGGTCTTTCCGTCCACTTCCTCCAGCAGGACGTCGACGCGGTCGCCGCTCTCGACGTCGACCTTCTTGCCGACGATGTCGGCGTGGATCGGAAGCTCGCGCCCGCCGCGATCGATCAGCACGGCCAGCGCGATCCGGGCCGGCCTGCCGAAATCGGCCAGCTCGTCCAGCGCCGCGCGGACGGTGCGGCCGGTATAGAGCACGTCGTCCACGATGACGACTTTGCGGTGGTCGAGCTCCCAGGGGAGATCGGTGCGGCCCACGACGGGGCGCGGGCCCACGGTCTGGAGGTCGTCGCGGTAGAGCGTGATGTCGAGGGCGCCGCGCGGAACGCGGACCGTCTCGCTCGCCGAGATGAGATCGACCAGGCGGTCGGCGAGCTGGACGCCCCGCCGCTGGATCCCGACGAGCACGAGGTCGTCGGTGCCGCCGGTGAGCTCGAGGATCTCGTCGGCCATGCGCTTCAACGTTCGCTCGACTGCGCGCGTGTCCAGGAGAGTCGAGTCGCGGGAGGGCATTAGCACACAAATCTAATCGTTACTCGCTCCGCTCCTAGTCAGGCGAAAAATGCGTAGCGCAGCTAGGCGACCTGCCGGGCTCGTTTCACGACGATGCTCACCCGCACGCCGGAGTGCGCGAGCATGTTGACCAACCCGTCGATGCTGAAAAGCTCGATGCGCCCGCGGACAAGGTCGCTTATCCGAGGTTGGGTAACCCCGAAGACTTTTGCCGCGGCCGCCTGCGTCAGTTTCCGCCCCTCGAGAATCTTTCGCACCTGAATCATCAACTCGGAGCGAATACGAAGGTTCTCGGCCTCCTCGGGCGGAAAGCCGACATCTCGAAAGACGTTGCCGGTCGACCGGTGTATTCTCGTCGGCATATTTCGCTATATCCCGGTTCGCAATCGTATGAGGTCCCGCAGCCGTTTTCGCGCCAGCGCCAAGTCGATTTGTCGGGTCGGACGAGTCCGCTTCTCGAATGCGTGGAGCACATAAATGGCCTCCTCGAACCGGGCAACGTACAGAACCCGAAACTCCTTGCCGACCCAGCGAAGAGGCTTGAGCGCCGACATTGACTATACAATGTTCAGTATAGCCACGCAATCCGCCGATCCCGTGCTGCACCCATCCAGAGCTAGCGACGTCTGCATGGGGCATTGTTATCCACGTCGACGCTGTGACCATGCGCCGTTCCTCGCAAGCAGGAGCAATCACGCCCAGCTGAGTGAGGTCACGGGCGCGGCTGCGTTCCCGCTTGTGGCCCGACAACGTGAGCGTACACGATTCGCGATATGTCGGCGATCAGCGCGGCGGAAGCGCGGCCGTCGCGTACGCCGCGGGTGAGCACGACCAGTACGTAGGGCGCGCGCCCCGGCGGGTACACGATCCCGCCGTCGTGCGACACGGCGGTGATCTCGCCGGTCTTGTGGGCGACGCGCGTTCCCGGCGGCAACCCAGCCGGGATCTTCGAGTTGAACTCCTGCGCCAGCAGGATGTCCAGCATGTCGCGGGTGTCGTCCGGCCCGGCGATCTGCCCGCGCTGCAACGCGGCGAACAATGTGGCGAGATCGCGCGCGGTCATGGTGTTGCTCATCCCGCGGTCGAACGCCTTCTGGTCCTCGACGCCGCGCAGCACCAGCGATCTGGTCACGCCGAGCTTTCGCGCGGTGGTGTTGATCTGCCCGGCGCCGAGCACGGCGACCATGATGTTGGTCGCGAGGTTGCTCGAACGCGTGATCATCCGGCGGGCGAGGTCGCGGACGGGCACGCGCCGCCCGACGAGTCCGTACAGCGCCGAATCGCCGTCCACGCGGGCGTCCAGGGCGTACGGGCTCCCGTCGACGATTGATGCGAACTGGTTCACGACCAGCAGCTCCTGCTCGAGCGAGATGCGTCCCTCGCGCGCCGCGTAAAACGCTTCGACCAGCACCGGCACCTTCATCGTGCTGGCGGCGTGAAAGACCGTGTCGGCGTTGCGGTACCAGCTCGCGCCGGATCCGAGATCAACGATCGCGACGGCGACCTGCGCGCTGTCGGTCGCGGCTACGCGCCGGTCTATGGCCGCCGCGAGCGACGTGTCGGCCAGCGTAATCACCTGCGCGAGCAGCAGCAGATGCATCACGCGGCCTGCTCCTCCCCCTCGACCTCATCCCATATGCGCGTCTTGTGCTGCTCGGTGAGGTAGAGCGAGCCCACCACGAAAGTCGTCAGCGCGATGGTGATCGGAAAGAGAAGCCCGGCGTAGATGTTTCCGGTCCGGGCCACGAGCGCGGTGGCGATCAGCGGCAGGAAGCCGCCGAACCAGCCGTTGCCGAAGTGATACGGCAGTGACAGCGAGGTGTAGCGGATCTTCGCCGGAAACGCCTCCACGAGAAACGCCGCGATCGGGCCGTACACCATCGTCACGAAGACCACCTGGAGCAGCACGAGGGCGGTCAACATCACGGGATTGACGGGATCCGCGAAGTGCTTCATCGCCATGTAAATGGGAATGTACGACAGCGCCGCGAGCAGGTTGCCCGCCATCATCACCTTCTTGCGGCCGATCTTGTCGGACAGCGCGCCGAAGACGATGAACATCGGCGTGCCGAGGATGAGCGCGGCCGCGACGATGAAGTACGACATGGTCAGCGGGACCTGCAGCACCGTCTGCATGAAGAAGAGCGCGTAGAACTGACCCGTGTACCAGACCACCGCCTGCCCCGCCGTCGCGCCGAACAGCACCAGCAGGAAGAACTTCCAGCGCGGCCACGTGCCGAACGAATCGGTGATCGGCGCCTTCGACGTCTTCCCCGCCTGCTTGAGCCGCGTGTACAGCGGCGACTCGGCCAGGCGGCTCCTGATGTAGTACGACAGGCCGACCAGCACGATCGAGAGCAGGAACGGAATTCTCCAGCCCCAGGCCCGGAATGCTTCCTCGGACATGGACGCCCGCACGATCAGGATGACGCCGAGCGAGAGAAAGAGCCCGAGCGTCGCCGTCGTCTGAATGAAGCTCGTGTAGAAGCCGCGCTTCCCGTCCGGCGAGTGCTCGGCCACGTAGATCGCGGCGCCGCCGTACTCGCCGCCGAGGGCGAGACCCTGGAGCAGCCGGAAGATCACGAGCAGGATGGGCGCGGCCGTCCCGATCTGCGAGTACGTGGGGAGGAAGCCGATCGCCGCGGTCGCGCCGCCCATGATCAGCAGCGTGATCAGGAAAGCGAATTTGCGTCCGACCAGATCGCCGATCCTGCCGAACACCAGCGCGCCGAACGGACGCACCGCGAAGCCGACGGCGAACGTCGCCAGCGTCTTGAGGAAGTTGAGTGTCGGGCTCCCCTCTGGGTAAAAGTGCGTCGAGAGCACGGCCGCGAGGGCGCCGAAGATGTAGAAGTCGTACCACTCGATCATCGTGCCCGCGGACGAAGCCGCGATCACGTTTCGCAGCGACTTCTTGTCTATCGTAAACCTCTCGCCGACCGCCGCCGTCTCACTCATGGCCGGCAGCCGGTTCGGGGAGCGCGGCGTCACCGGCCCACCGGTCCAGTATCGTGACGGCCGCCATGTGACCGGTCACGTTCGTGGTTGTGCGAAACATGTCGGGGATGGCATCGAGAGCGAGCAGCACGCCGATACCCGCAACCGGGATTCCGACGGCCGCGAGAACCGGCGCCATGATGAGAATCGTTCCTCCCGGAATGGACGGCACGCTGAACGTGAGCAGCGCGGAAGTCACCGCGATCGTAATGAGGTCGGCGGCGCCGAGGTCGACGCCGTACAGCCGCGCCACGAAGATGGCGCCGGCGGGAATCGCCACGGCGCTTCCGGGGCGGAAGATCGAAGCCGAGATCGGCAGAAAGAAACCGGGGAGATCGCGGTGCACCGCGAGCCGCTCCCTGGCGCCCTCCAGCATCGCCGGCAGCGCGGCCAGCGACGAGCGCGCGCTGAAGGCAAGCGCCTGTCCGGCGGTGGAGGCCGCGGCGAAATCGCGCACCCTCGTCGTGGAGGCGACCGCCACGAGCGGATAAAAGGCGGCGATGGTCAGCACGCACAGCACGACAACCACGGCCACGAAGACGCCGAGCGCGCCGACCGCGCTCGCGCCGAGCCGCGCGGCCAACACGAGGGACAGCGCGAACACACCGACCGGCGCGAGCAGGAGCACGAACTCGACGATGCGCAGCATCGTGTCGGAGATGGCGACGGTCAGCTCGCGCAGCCGCTCGCGACCCGCTTCAGCGAGGGTCGTGGCGGCGAGTCCGAACGAGATCGTGAAGATCAACAGCGGGAGCATCGCGCCGTCGGCGGCGGCCTTCACCGGATTTACGGGTATGAGACTGACGAGCCATTCCCCGATGCCCGGCACCTCCGCGGCCAGCCCGGTGGTGGCGAGCCCGGACGCCGCGGCGCGCGCGTCGTCCAGCGGCAGCCACGCGAACGCGGACCCCGCCGCAAGCACGGACACCGACGAAAGCACGAGCGCCAGCACCCCGAGCAGCGCGGCGGCGCGCCAGCCGAGCTGGGCGAACAGCGCGCGCGACCCCGGCGCGAGCAGCGCCGCGAGGACGGTGGACACGACCAGCGGAATCACCGTCATCCGGATCGCGTTGACCCAGAGCGTCCCCACCGGGTCGGCCAGCGCGATCGCGGAATCGGCCAGCGCCGGATCGTACGCGCGGAGCAGCGCGCCGATTGCCAGGCCCGCGATCAGAGCAAGGATCAGCGCGAGCGACTTGTTCACTGGAGCTTGATCGCCTGTCCGGTGACGTTGCGGCTCGCGCTCGAGCAGAGGAAGAGCACGGCCTCGGCGACGGCCTCGCGCTCGACGTACGCGGCGTCCGCGCCCATCGCGGCGACGTTCTCGGCGGTCCTTATCTGCGTGGGCGCGAGCGCGTTCGCCCGCACCGCGCCAAGCTCCTCGGCGGCGACGGATCGCATGAGCGCGAGCACGCCCGCTTTCGCCGCCGCGTACCCGCTGATGTTCTTCGACGCGCCGTCGGGGAGAACGGAGGCCGACGCGAAATACACGATCGCGCCTTTTCCCTTGCGCAGCAGCGGGAGGAAGGCGCGCGTCGCGAGATAGGCCGTGGTGAGGTTGATCGCGATCTGCTTGTGCAGAACGGCGGGGTCGCTGTCGGCGACCGGGCCGCTCATGCCGAAGCCGCCCGCGAGATTGACGAGCGCGGCTATCGATCCGCCGCTATCCGCTTCGATTTGCCGCGCCGTGGCGGCGACCTCGTCCGCGTTCGTGAGATCGCAGACGTGGGCGGACGCGTTGCCGCCGAGCTCGGCCGCCCGCGCCTTCACCTGGTCGTCCCGGTCGATCAGCGCCATCCGCGCGCCGGCGTCGGCGAACGCCCTGGCCACGATTTCACCGACCTGGCCGGCGCGGCCGACGCCGGTGAGGACGACGGTCTTTCCCGAAAAATCGGCTTTGCTCACGGCCCGATATTACGCGATGCGCCCACCACGCGGCAAATTAGTCGTGAAACGGGGCTCACTCCCACGACGTAGGGAGTGTCATACCAGTTCGGATACCCACACGCCGAGACCTACATGCAGGCCGCACCCACGCAGCGAACAATCGATCGAGAGCAGCTCCGCGAGCAGATCCAGCAGACGATCGAAAATGCGCGCATCGCGCAGGACGAGGCCGGCCGAATCACGGTCGTCGCCCCTGCCGCTCCGGGAGTCGCGACCACGCAGGTGCCGCCCTCCTGGGGAATTCCGGAGGACATCCCACCTCGCGTGCAGGAAGTGGCGATCGCCGCGATGTTCATGCTCGTCATGATCACCATCGGCTTTCCAATAGCTCGCGCCATTGCCCGGCGTATCGACCGCGCCGGTCACGCCCCGAAGGTGCCGGCGGAGATGACGGCCCAGCTCGCGCAGCTCAACCAGGCAGTCGAGGCGATCGCCGTCGAAGTCGAGCGGATCTCCGAGGGGCAGCGCTTCACCACCAAGCTGCTGTCCGAACAGCACAAGCTGCCCGCCGCGAGTCGCGAGATCTCCTAGCGCGGCCGGGGAGCGTGGTCGCGCGCTAGGCCGACTGCACTCTGATGCTGGTGCTGATGACTTCGGCCTTCTCCCAGAGGGCGCGGAGGCCCGGCCCGCGCAAGGTCTCCCAGTTCGCCAAGATCGGCGACAGCCGCCGCTTCTCGTGATCCGACTTGAACACGAGCCAACCCTCGCAGAGCGGGTAACTCAGGTGCAGGCGAGCTTCGCCCTTCCGCCGGCGATCCTCCCCCACCCGACGCTCGAGTCCCGTCCACGGAGTGGGCCGCTCCTGGCGGCGCTCCCCATCGCGCCGCTCGATCCGCTCGGGCCGCACGTCCCAGATCTCCCAGCTTCTTCCTGCCTCGTCCGCGAACGTCCTGTAGGGCATGGGTGGGCCAGCCTCCGCCTCCGTACGCTGTCAAACACGGTGCCAGAGCCGCCCGCGCAGGCCGAATGTCCTCGCAAAAGGGCTTTATTCGACGTGAACCTCCCGCAGAACGAGAGCACGAACCTCCCTTCCGCGCGCCGCCGCGCCGGAGTCACGACCGCGGTGGACCGATTTTCGTAGTGCCGGCGGTAGTATTCCGCGTTGAACCCGGTTTTCGTCATCGGGGAGACCCTACGACAATGACTCGATGAAGACACGGCTCGTTCTGGTGACCACTCCTTGAAGCAAGCGGCCGCGGCTCCGGCTGAAGCCGATGTCCGCGCCGAGGACGTCCCGCTGCACGAGGACGTGCGCCGGCTCGCCGCCTCACTCGGCAACGTCATCCGCCGGCTGGAGGGCGAGGCCGCGTTCGAGACGGTGGAGTCGCTTCGGCAGGCGTGCCGCGCCAGGCGCCGCGGTGAAGCGGGCGCGCCATCGCTCGCCGCGCTCCTGGCCCGGGTGGATGCGCTGCCGCTCGAGCACGCCGCGGTCACGGCGCGCGCGTTCACCTTGTTCTTCCTCCTCATCAACACGGCCGAGCAGGTCCACCGTGTCCGGCGCGCGCGCGCGTACCGGAGCGTCGAGGACGCGGAGCCGCAGAGCGCGTCCGCGCGGTGGGCGATGCGGGAGCTGCGGAACCGCGGCCACGACGCGGCGGCGGTCGCCAGGGCGATGTCCGGGCTGGACGTTCGCCCCGTGCTCACCGCGCATCCCACGGAGTCGACGCGGCGCACGCTGCTCGCGCTCCAGGCGCGGGTGGCGGAGCTGCTGCTCGCGCGCGACGGAGCTCCGCACGGGGAGCGGCGCGCGATCGACGAAGCGCTCGACGGTGAAGTCGAGCTGCTGTGGATCACCGCCGAAGTGCGGCAGGACCGCCCCACCGTGCGGGACGAAGTGAGCACGGTGCTCTGGTACCTCGAGACGAGCCTGCTCGACGCCGCGATGCGCGCGCGCGAGGCGTTGCTGCGCGCGTTCGAGGACGAGCTCGAAGCCAGCGGCGAAGCCGTGCGCGAGATCGTCCCCCTGCGGATAGGCAACTGGGTCGGCGGCGACCGGGACGGCAATCCGTTCGTCACTCCCGACGTGACTATCGCGACGGCGCGCCGCGCCAGCTACGCGATGCTCGGGCGTTACGCCGCGGCGCTCGCGGATCTGGTGGAGCGGCTGTCCGTCTCCGCCACGATCGCGCCGCCCACGGCCGCGATGCGCGCGTCCATCGAATCGGACAGCGAGCTCCTCCCGCAGGTGTATGAGGCGAACCGCGCGCGCAACGCCGACGAGCCGCTCCGGCTCAAGCTCTCGCTCATGGCCGCGCGCGTGAAGGCGACCAGGCGGCTGACCGCCGCGCGCGACGCCGGGCGGGCCACCGACGAGCCCGCGGCGTACCCCGACGCCGCCGGGCTGGAGCGGGACCTCCTGCTCGTGCGCGAGAATCTCGTCGCGGCCGGAGCGGAGCACGCCCGACGCGTGACGATCGACCCGCTGCTGGCCATGGTCCGCGCGCACGGACTGCACGGCTACCTCATGGACGTACGCGATCACGCCGACGTACACCGCGCCGCGGTGGACGATCTCGCCGCTTTGCTGAGCGTGCCTCCGCTCGCGGGGGACGCGCTGCGCGCCGAGCTGACGGGCCGGCGACCGCTGGTGAATCAGCACCTCGAGGTGTCGGACGATACGCGGCGCGTGCTCGAGACGTTTCGCGCGGTGCGCGACATCCAGGATGAGCTGGGCGAAGCGGCCGCGAGCACCTACGTCGTGTCCATGACGACGGAGCCCGACGACCTGCTGCGCGTGCTGCTGCTCGCGCGGGAGACGGGGCTCGCCGATCTGGCCGCCGAGCCGCCCGAATCGCGGCTCGACGTCGTGCCGTTGTTCGAGACGCTCGCCGATCTCGAGCGCGCGCCCGCGATCATGCGCGCGCTGCTGGCCGACCCGGTGTATCGCCGGCAGCTCGCCGCGCGCGGCGAGCGGCAGGAGGTGATGATCGGCTACTCGGACTCGGGCAAGGACGCCGGGATCCTCGCGTCGTCGTGGGCGCTGTACCAGGTGCAGGAGTCGCTGGCCGCGGTGTTTCGCGAGGCGGGCGTGGAACTGCGGCTCTTTCATGGACGCGGCGGGAGCGTCGGCCGCGGCGGCGGGTCGCCGGTCGCGCGCGCGCTGGCGGCGCTGCCGCCGGGCACCGTGAACGGCCGCATCAAAATCACGGAGCAGGGCGAGATCATCTCGCAGCAGTTCGGGCTGCTCCCGATCGCCGAGCGGACGATGGAGGTGATGCTCACGGGCGCGCTCATGCAGGAGTTCAATGAATCGCCGGGCGACGCGACCGCGGACGAGATGGCGGAGTTCCGCGCAACCATGACCGACCTCGCGGCGCGCGGCCTCGCGGTGTACCGGCGGTTCGTGCACGAGGACGACGCGCTGTTCACGCTCTTTCGGACGGCGACGCCGATCGACGAGCTGGCCGACGCGCGGTTCGGGTCGCGCCCCGCGTACCGCCCCGGGGCCGGCTCCGGGATCAGCGGGATTCGCGCGATTCCGTGGGGCTTCGGCTGGACGCAGATCCGGCTGATGCTGCCCGGCTGGCTGGGCGCCGGCTCGGCGCTCGCGCATTACGCGTCCACGGACGGCGGGCTGGACGTGCTCCGGCGGATGGCCGCGCGCTGGCCGTTCTTCGACGACCTGCTGAGCAAGATCGAGATGGTGTGCGCCAAAGCCGACATGGAGATCGCGCGCGCTTACGTCGGCACCCTCGGCGGCGACACCACGCTGTTGTCAGAGCTCGAGCGCGAGTACGCGAGCGCGGTGGACGCGGTGCTGCGAATCCGCGACAGCGCCGAGCTGCTGCGCGACAACGACGTGCTGCAGTCGGCGATCGCGCTGCGCAACCCGTACGTGGACCCGCTCTCGCTGCTGCAAATCGCGCTGCTGCGCCGGAAGGAAGCGATGCCGCGGGACGACGCTGCCCGGCCGACGGTAGAAGCCGCGCTGGCGACTACCGTGAGCGGTATCGCGCAGGGGCTGAGAAATACCGGCTAGCTGCGCCTCATTTCCGTATCCAGCGCGACGTGCCGACGAGCTCGTCGATCCCGCTCTCGAGATCGGACAGCCGCTGCGGCACCCCGGCGCAGCCCAGATCATGCTCGACTCGCTTCGTGCGACCCCCGACGGTGATAGACGTGATCACCGTCGGCGCGTCGGTGCCGTACTGCGGACAGTTCGGCTCGCCGTACGCGTACTTGTCGTCCAGCGCGAAGTAATCGTGCTCGTCGAAGAGGCGCGCCAGCGCGGCGACACGCTGCGCATCTATCCGCCCGGTGAAGCTGCCGATCGAATCCACGTGTTGCAGCCCCTCGAATACGACGGCGCCGTTTTCCGCCACGGCCACCCGATACACCGGGCACGTCCCGAAACAGGGCTTCCGCTCGAGCGTCACGCGCGTGTACGCGGGCGCGGCGCTCGGCGTCGCGGCCGAAGAATCCGGTACCGCTCCGTTGGGCGCGCACCCGGCCAGCACGAGCGCGCCCAGCGCCGCCGCGCCGCGCAGGCTCATCGCCGGCGATCCTTCGAACGGCCGCGTCATCGCGGCGCGACCCGAATGCGCTGGCGCGTCGAATTCACGCCGTCGGAGAACGTGACGTCCAGCTCCTGGCCCGGAACGGCGATGTCGAGCCTGCCGCCGCGGGCGAACGACAGGATCTGCCCCGTCGCAGGATCGCGCACGAGCGCCATCGGATAGGCCCTCGCGTCCCACTCCAGCCGCGAGCGCGGACCACCGATCCGGTCGAGCCGCGCCGGCGCGGGAGTGATCGGAGCGTTGCCGAGCGGGCCCGGGAGGAGCGAGCTGCGGCGGACGGACTCGCGTCCGTTGGCGGTGAGCCGGATAGCGGCCGGTCTCGCCTGCCCGGCCGGAAGCGGCACGACAAAAGCGAAGAGGCGGTGATTCGGAGCGTGATCGATCTCGTTTCCGGCGAAGGAGAAGCTGAACATCGCGCGACCGGCCGCGTCGGTGGCGTGGATTCTGTACGGACCCGCGCGCGTCGGCAGCGACGGCCGCGCGTCGATCTCGAACGACGGCTCGAGCACGACTCCGTCCGGCCCGATCCGTCCCCAGACGAGCAGCGAGCGTCGGGGCGCGCCCGCGGCGGAGGCTCCGCCACTCGCCGCCCGGAAGTTTATCACCGCCTTGTACGTATAGTCGCTGATCCAGCGCGGCTGGCAGTATGTCATGAGGTCCACGAAGCTCAGCAGCGGCAGCAAGGCGCCGGAGGTTGCGTCGTAGCCGTGCGCGCCGATGCTGTTCGGGTCGTGGGGGTAGAGCGGGTCGGGACCGGAAGGATCGCCACAGGCGATGTGCAGCCGATTGAAATTGTGCCCCCATTCGTGCGCGGCGGTCACCGCGCGCAGGGTGGAGCCGTCGATTGGGGACGACCAATCCACGCCGATCGCCGCGGCCATACCGAGGAAGCCCATGCCCGTGCCGCCGGAGATGTAGTCCGGCTTGATCACGCCGTAGAAATGCCTGTCGAGCCCTTCATTTACGCGCAACGCGTTTATCTGCGCCAGCAAGTCGATCCAGGTCGGGCCATAATTGTTGGCCAGAGCTCCGATGAACGTATACGGAGCGCGAACGACCGCGTCGTAGCTCGAGAGCGGATAGATCCTCGTCGCGAACTCCAAATACCCGTGCTTGTTCGCTTCCGTCACGTCGCCCTGCAAGTTGTTGCCGGACTGCACGACCGGCACGAGCGTCACCTTGAGCGTGCTTGCCGTCCGCACGTCGAGCGCGGCCGGAGTGCCGGAGACAGGGAACGAATTGTCGGACGGGTTCCCCTCGGCGACGGTCCCCGAGGGGTCCACGTCGGCGAGGATGGAAAGACCGGTCTGCATGACGTTCGCGGCTACCGCCACGTTCCACGACGACGTGAGCGAGCCCTCGTTCACCGCGGTGGGTACCGACAGCGTCGGCGCGTCAATCGTTTCGGTCTGCACGAGACTGCCGTTGCGATACAACCTCACTCGGACGGCCGGGGTGAGAGAATTCGCCCTCGAGGCCTTGACGAAGACGCGAATCAGTCCCGCGCGGCCCGCGATGAGCGGCACGGAGCCCTGATACGTCTGCGTGGACTGGGTGAGGTGCACGCCGTCGATCGTCAGGTTCACCACCGACCCGTTCAGGGTGAGCCCGCTCGACGCGGCCGGCGTCAATCCCGACGCGCTGAAGCGCAGCGTCGCCGTGCCGTCGCTGGTGAAGTCGCTGATCACGAGGTTGCTGAACGTCGCCACGCCGGCGACGGCGGTCACGGCGACGGTCCCACCGAGCGTGCCCTCTCCACTCGCGAGCGAGGCGGTCACGCTGGTCGTCGCCGTGGTGATGAGATTCCCGTACTGGTCCTGCACGTGCACGACGGGCGCCGCGGTGATCGGCGCCCCGACCGATGCGGTTCCCGGCTGCGTGACGAGCCCCAGCTTGGCCGGCGCGTCCGCTACGGCAGTCGCCGTGAAAACGGCAGGCGGGAGCGAGCCCGACGTGACCATGAGCGCATTCGGCCCCGCGATCGTTCCCAGCGTCCAGCTTCCGAGCGTCGCGACTCCGTTCGCTCCGGTCGTGGCCGAGAAGCCGGTGATCGAGCCACCGCCCGAACCGATCATGAAAGAAACGGCTGCGCCGGCGAGGGGATTTCCGTTCGCATCGGTGACCATGACGGATGGGACGATCGGGACCGCGCTGCCGACCGTCACCGATTGGCCGTCGCCGGTGCTCTTGACGATCGCCGAGGCTGATCCGGCGACGCCGGTCGCGGCGAACGTCAGCGGCGACAGGCCGGACGCGGTGGCGGTCAACGCATTGGGTCCGGCAGTCGCGCCGAGCACCCAGTCGCCTACGGTGGCGATTCCCGTGGAGCTGGTCGTCTGGCTCGCGCCGGACACCGTGCCGCCGCCGAGCACGGCGGCGAAGGTGACGGACACGTTCGCCATCGGGTTGCCGCGCTGGTCCTTGACGATGATGGAGGGCTTCTCCGCCACCGACGAGCCGGCGATCGCCTGCAGCGCGGTCGTGGAGGTAGCCGCGACGCTCGAGGGAACCGACGGGTCCAGCTTGTCGCCGCCGCCCCCACACGCCAGCGCGAGCTGCGCGGCGATGATTGCGAGCGCGGCCAGCTGCCTTCTCTTCGACGTCGTATTGAACGCCATCCGGCCTCGTAAATAGATGTTTTTCGAGCGGGCCACAACATCGTACTTCGGGCCGGTTTACGCCACTACTACTCGTAGTAGTCGTAGTAGCTGCTGATTGTGCCGTCGCCCTTGCCCCGCCGGCGCCTGGTGCAAGAAAGGCCCGACGGCGCGAGCTGTCGGACCTCCGGACGGATGGGGTGGGATTCGAACCCACGGTACGCTTTCACGTACACACACTTTCCAGACCGGAAGATATTGGCAGGGATTGGGACGTGATGTCCGCATTTACCTCTGACGGACCGCGAAATGTCCTGTGCACCCCTGCCCTGATGTCCTGTGATGTCCGCAGCCAACCGACACCTGAACCGACACCTGCTCTCAGCAGGCTGTGCTTGCAGGTAGAACTCGCAACGTTAGCTCAGGCCAAGCCTCTAGGTGTAGATTAGACCATTACTTTGGAGGGTATTCATGATGCCGTCTTTGCCCAATCCCCTGATCACGAGTTCGCCCGACCGCCTGGGGGGAACGCCGGTGTTCGCGGGAACGCGAGTGCCAGTTCAGGGCCTCATTGATTACCTCGAAGGTGGTGATTCGCTCGATGTATTTCTAGATCAATTTCCGAGCGTTTCACGTGAGCACGCCATCGCCGTACTGGAGCTTGCAAAGGACGCACTAACGGCTTCGGCGACAGCAGCATAAGCGGACCCGCTCAGCGAACCGATGCGCGTGCTACTGGATGGCAATTTGCCACGGGCGCTAGCCCACCAGATCATCGGCCACGAAGTTGCGACGATCCACCAAAGACGTTGGTCCGACCTGTCGAACGGCGCTCTGTTGGACGCCGCAGTCGGCGAATACGATGTGTTCGTCACGCTGGACCAGAGCCTTCGCTATCAGCAAAACCTCGGTGGACGCGGTATCGCGGTCGTGGTCCTGCGCGCCCCCAGCAATCGGCTCCGGGATCTTGAAGGTCTCATTCCGGAACTACTTCAGGCCATTGTCAGCGCGCCAAAGGGTGAAGCAACTCTCGTTGGCGTCTGACGGGCCGCTGAAGAGCGAAATCGCCGACGGATGGGGTGGGATTCGAACCCACGGTACGCTTTCACGTACACACACTTTCCAGGCCGGAAAGTATAGGCAGGGATTAGGACCTCAAGTCCGCATTTACCTATGGCGGACCGCGAAATGTCCTGTGCACCCCTGCCCCGATGTCCGGTCATGTCCGCATCCAACCGACACCTGAATCGACACCTACAGCCAAGCCGAGCGAGCGAGTGATTTTTCGCGGGCGAAGGCGAAACAGGACACCAGCGATAACCGCTGCGACCGCACTCGGGTGAGAACGAGGAGGGGTTAAGAGAGGCTCGCCTCGGTTGCCCTCGCGCCGGAGGCGAAGTGGACTGCTTGCTGCCGAACAGGAAATCGAACATGCTCGATGACGTTTCCTCCGATTCAGGCCAGCGTGCGATGACGTTGTCCCAGAATACGCGGACGGGCATTAGAGTAGAGTGCGTTGGCTCCTGATGTTGGATCCGAAATCAGATTGGGACATATCGGAGGCGCTGTGAGTGAACCTGTCGACAAACGCGCATTCCTCGCCGCCCGGCGTTGTCTGACTCAGGGCTGGTATATTCATCACGCGCCCGGAGAGGTTCCTGCTCCTGGGCTCCGGTGGCGCTTTTACGCGGGAGCAGACGTGGCGCACCGGGCGCGAGCTTGGCTGGGCGAAGGGCGTTCATTGCAACGCGCTCCATTCGATTCTGCGCTACAGGCCACTGACGATGCGGTGAAAAACCCCGAGTCCAATCTGCTCTTCGAAGCTTCGTTCCAGTGGGGAGGGCTGGTCGCGCGCGCTGATGCCCTTCGCCACTCAGATGATGGCTGGACCCTCGTCGAAATAAAATCAGGGCAGTCCTCCCAAGACGGCAGAGTGAAGGAAGAGTACCTCGACGATCTCGCGTACACGACTTGTGTCGCGTCGAGGGCCGGCTTGGCGGTTGTGCGCGCCTCGCTCGTCCTCCTGAACCGAGACTACACGCTCGGAGGCGAGGCCGATCTATTCGTAGAACTCGACGTAACTGCCGAGGCGCTCCGGCGAGCGACCGCTTTCAGCCAGGACGCGCAGGCGATCGCGACGGCCGTTACTGGTGACCAGCGACCGGAGCCGAGTCTCAAGTTCGCATGCAAGGGCTGCGAGTTCTTCGACACGGTCTGCATCGGGAAGGGCGTGGCAGACCCTCTCTTCGTTCTGCCTCGTTTGAGCGAGAAGAAGTTCGTGGAGCTACGCGTTTACGAGCGAGTCACCAACCTCCCCTCGACCGCGAAGCTGACCGAACCGCAGCAGCGAGTCGCGGAGATCGTTCGCTCTGGGCAGCCCCGCACGGAACGAGCTGGACTCCAGATCCTCGAGGACGTTGCCTGGCCAGCGTACTACCTCGACTTCGAAGCAGTCATGCCCCATCTGCCGTGGTTCGAAGGGAGGCCGCCGTACGACGCCGTTCCCTTTCAGTATTCCCTGCACATACGGAGCGCGCCTGGCGCCACGCTTGAACACCACGAGTATCTCGCCACAGTCGATGGCGACTGGAGACGAGCGTTCACGGAGCAGCTCCTTGCCGACCTTGGAAGTACCGGTTCGATCGTGGTCTACTCCTCATATGAGAAGACGCGACTCACGGCGCTCACAACTCTCTTTCCCGATCTTCGCGAAGCGATAGGCCTCGTCGTGTCGCGCCTTTTTGACCTCGAGCAAGTCTTCAAGAATGGATACTGGCACCCAGGCTTTGGAGGAAGAACATCAATCAAGAAGGTCCTACCCGTGATGGTGCCAGACCTCCGTTACGATACCTTGGCGGTCAACAATGGAGATGACGCTGCGGGTGTGTTTGGGTTGATGCGAGTCGGCGAGTATCCCGCCGACACACACGAACGGCACCGACGCGCGTTGCTAATGTACTGCAGCCTGGATACGATGGCATTGGTTCGGCTCCACGAGGTGGCCTCCAGCATTAAGACCGGTGCGGGCTAGAGTTCTCGCTCGGCATCGATGATAGCGCCGGTCGAGCACGTCGAGCCGATTGAGCTGTACCCGGTTCCCGGGACGCTGGCCTAAGCTACCCGCACCGGTTCTCGCTAAACCTCGTTGAGGAGTCCACCAACCCGCGCACAGCTCGAATGACCCCGGACCTGTGTGTGCGACGGCCCTCAGTCATCCGCGTCCGCGTCCTCAGTAACCCGGTCGGGGTCTGCCTCGTCGATCGCCGCGTTCGACTCGAGCAACCTGTTTGCGTCGGGTACCGAGAGCGACTGAACGTCTCGCAGCTTCCACTCCATGGCTCGCTTCCGCACGCCAGCAGCCCCGATCGACTTCTGAGCCGAGTCGAGCTGCCGGTGCACCTTGTCCAGGACTTCGCCAAACTTCAAGAACTCTGTCTTCACTGCCCCGAGAACGTTCCACACTTCGCTCGCGCGCTTTTCGATCGCGATGGTGTGAAAACCCATCCGAAGACTGGTCAAGAATGCACCAAGTGTGGTCGGACCAGTAAGCGCGATCGAGTACTTACGCTGAAGCTCCTCAACAAGGCCTGGCTGGCGGAGGACCTCGGCATAGAGGCTCTCGGTGGGAAGGAAGACGATCGCGAATGGGGTTGTTTGCGGCTGGACGATGTACTTGTCGCATACGGTCTTAGCATAGCTCTTCACCTGCCGGTACATCGCCTCGCGCGCCTCAGCAACGCCCGCGATGTCGGCACGGTCGCTTGCGTCGAGCAGGCGAAGGTAGTCCTCCTGGGGAAACTTGGAGTCGATCGGCAGGAACACCGGGCCTGCGATGCCCCCGGGGCCCGGGAGCGCCACCGCAAATTCCACGTGATCCCGCGAATCCTGAGACGGCGCATAATTGGCACAGAACTGATCCGGTGTCAGAATCTCCTCCAGGATCGCCCGAAGCTGCACCTCCCCGAATATCCCCCGTGTCTTGACGTTCGATAGCACCTTCTTGAGATCGCCCACACCCGTAGCCAGCTGCTGCATCTCGCCTAGTCCTTTCTGAACGGACTCGAGCTGCTGTTGTACGAGCGTGAACGATTCGCCGAGTCGCCGGTCCAGCGTTCCCTGAAGCTTCTCGTCAACCGTCTGTCGCATGAGTTCGAGCTTTTTTTCGTTCCCCTCCTGCATCTCTTTGACACTCTGCGCGAGCGTCTCTCGCGATCGGTCGAGTGCGCCAAGCGTGATACTGGACATTCCATCCAGCTTCTGGCCGATCTCGGTCCGGAGCTGCACTCCGCCGCTGACGGTTTCCTGACGGAGGGTACTCAATTCATTTCGAAGAGCGGTGCGGACGAGCTCGGTAGGATCGGCGCGAGTTCTCAGTAGCACGATCTGCAGCACGAGGACGGCAGCCAAGAGGCCAGCCATCGCGATCAGCCAGGTCTGTGTCATACGTCGCGGCCTCCGAGACTAGACATTCAGGTACCCGATGGGATATTCTGGTTGCCCGGAGCGAAATTGCACTTGAGCTGTGCCGGGTTCCGTGGACGGTGAGTTAAGCTACTGCCGCCGTTCGCTCAAGACCTTTGGCGGACCGCGAAATGTCCTGTGCACCCCTGCCCCGATTTCCGGGCATGTCCAGGTCTAACCAACACCTGAACCAACACCTCAGCTAAACCGCTCCACGAAACCGGAAAGAAAGTATGCGACCGCGAGCCCAATGGCCGGCGGAGCAGGGAATAGTTTCCTGGCAAAGCGAGCGCGGGCCTTCGGAGGCCGGTCCTTGCCCCGCGCAGGAACCCACGGGTGCGCGCTAGCCATCATGTGGGATGTTTCAAGACGCAATCTCAAGCTCACAACTCACTCCGGCTGCGCTGGACCACTCCCCTTCCATTGCTAGCCATCCCGCTCTGTTGGAAGTGATCGTATCGGTCCAGTGCTGGTCGCCGCCGTAGGCGTAACCGCTCGTGCGGTCGCGAAAATTGCAGTGACTCCCGAACGCGGCGTCATAACTACAGGCCACCAGAAAGCGAGCCCTCGCCAGCCTTGCGCCTCCTCTCCACTCTGACGCAGAAGCATAAGGACCGGAATATCCTCTGCCTTCAACCGGGCGAGATCCTTCTGTTGTTTTGTGTCGGGCGCATTTGAGAACCGGCCCTCTTCACGATATCGAGACACATTTCGATCGCGCGCAACCAAAAGCCAGACTTTCCCCTTCAAAGACGCATTCTTTGTCGTGCGAGACAAGTGCTCGAGAGCAGCGATATGCGCCTCCCGGTCGTCGTCATTCGAATCGTCGAATTCAAGATTCGAGTATGCCATTTTCAAGAGCTCAACGGCTTCCGGCAGACTGACTAGGATTGGCTCGATTCGCAAGCCAGCTATTTTCTCGATGCGCCTATCCAAGGCCGCCAAATTTTTTCCGCCATAGGTCCGGTGAACAGTCTGGAAACCGGAAAGTACTAGACGCCGGCCGGGTCGGATGCTTACCACATCAGAGAACAACAGCTTATTGGGAGAGCACGGAACCAACCGCTTGGAGCTGTCCTTCTGAATAAAATAGACTCCTCCGTCGTGCGCCCCGGACTGGAAAGCTTCCCTAAGAGCCGCATCGAATTCATGAATCCGCTTCATGATTTGATACACATGCAGTGGTGCATAGAACCGAGTAACAGCAAGATCGCCGCTCGGACGCGCGCCATACATTCGGGAATGCTGGAGAACGGTATCCTGCTGGAACCGATTTGGATTCCGACCATAATAGAATGCGATCAAATTGCTAATCGTTATGCCCCGATCAAGAATCTGACCCCCAATAAACATGTTAAATGGAGTGCGCAACTTGAGCTGCCCATCTTCCGCCAATAGCTGCTTAATGTCTTGGTCTGAGTTCACCTTCGTGATCATAAGTTGCCCGCTGTGCAGCGATTCAACCACGGACTTTTTAACGTCATCGAGGCTTGGTACTGCGCCCTCTAGTTCGATCGACCTACGAAGATCCATATACGCTGAGCGAAGGAGTTCATTGAATAGAGGACTGTCCGCCCGAGCTTGTTCGACGAGGGAGTCTCTTATCGCCCGAGCGACCTTTTCTTGCCATTCATGGGATCCGCGCGATTGCTCAGTGTGAAAAAGGAAACTGTATTTCTGAGGCCGCTGTCCCGCAGACCTCTGTTGCAGCCTGCGAATCGCACCACCCACTAAGAAAGCAACTACGGCGTCTCGGAGAATTCCCGCATTTTTCTCGGTCAGAACCTTGTCGATTTGCAACCGCCGACGATCTTCTTTTTTTAGGGCATCACGTTCTGGCAAAGGTACTTCGCGGTAAAAAAAGAAACCCGGGGAATCGCTATCTGTGCTCTTCTCGAAGTATTCGTACCCTCCGACATATTTCGCGTGTGTCGGCAACAGAACGGTAAACGCGGGGCGCTTTGGCCGAAAAAGCGACCCCCCACTCAGAACAACTTCGTCCTCAGGCTGAAGGTATAGCGCATAGGGTGTAGCAGTGACCTGCAAAAACGCGGCGTTCGCCACTAGTCCCCGAAGCTGATCTATCTGCTGAGAGATGACACCGGCCCCACTCACACCATTCGTCTTACGAAAACTCACCGACGCTAGATCAGCCTCATCGTCGATGATCAAAACCGTCTTGGTTCGCAATGCGGGATAGGTTTGCTCAAAGAGGCTCAATAAGCGGCGCAGATTGTCGTCCTCCTTCTTCACTACGAAAATGAGCTTGTGTGTTAGCTCGTAAGGAGTGAGTTCGGGCACGGATAGGATGTCGAATATTTCAACCTCATCCGCAGCAATGAATTCTCGAAAGTCGTCCTTCGCGCGGCTAATAGTCTGCTCGGCCAGGGACTTGGTGCCTTTCGTGAGGATCACGGCGATGTCGTAACCCCGATCGAAAGCGCGAGCGATCACTCCCAAAAATGCCCTGGTTTTTCCGCTCTGCACACCACCCAAGAGGATCCCCGGACGCTTCGTAGACGTGGCTTGACCTTGAAGCTTCTCAACCACCTCCTCGACTTTCTCTCGGAGTTCGGGTGGATCTCCCCGCCTGCTTGCCAATTGATCGTAGTAAAGGTCGATCGGTGGCGCTGCATCACTCGACTGACGTTTAGCTAGCCACAACTTCACGGCACTTTCCGAAAAGACAGGTCCCGACTTCAGTTCGGCCAGTGGACTCGGAAAGTCGGGGAACCTTTTTCGCCAATTGCCAACGGCGGAAGGGCTGACATTCGCGGTCTCGGCAATCTCATAGACTCCCAGAAGGGTTTCGCCCATACCGTTTCCCTGACTCCCGTGCGAGTGTGAATAATATGCTCAGGAGAATGTTAGCGCTGTGCACAACCACTGTCAACGGTATTCACAGAACGCTTACTCAGCCGCCCCAGGGTTCACGGAGAAGAGAAATTCCGCCGCCCTCTGAATAAGTGCAAAAGGGATAGAAGTATTTCAGCGGACCCGCGATCGGAAGTGAGAGTGCTCGGGAGTTCGCGAAAGGATGCAGACACCGGCATTCGATCACCGCCTTTCTAATCTGGTCGCGTTGTCCTGCATGATTCTGTCAAACTTCACCCAACTCATTTTCAGTCCATAGGTCGTGCCCTTGGGAAACCACACAAGTGAGCCGTTCGAAACCTCAAGAGTACCGTGCACTGAGCCATCGCGCTTTACCTGAAATTTGACATCGGCTTTACCAAGTGCGCGTTGTGGGATACTGAAGGACACGTCGTGCTTTGCCATTGTCATGCCTCTCCGGTTGGTTGCCTTCGACTTACAGCTTTGTTCTCCTCATCCGGCCCGCGAACTGATCGATCGCGCTGAAAAAAGGTTACCGCAGGTGCCCTTTGGTAACGCGTTATGACCGACTAAGGGTACCTTCCCCCAAGCCGTAATTATATCCAGACTGGGGGGCGAAGCAGGATATGTCTCGCCCCATCCTAGACTACAGGATATGTTTGGAGTGTTAGAGCCACTCTCACAGGGGCCCAAGGATGGCGCGAGCCTTAACTCAACGTTCGAACACGGATAGCCTTATCCTGCCAGGGCTGAGCAGCCCCAAGGAAGCGTTTCGCAACATTCGCAACTACTTGGCCGGTCAATTCGTCGGCGCAACGCGCGACGACGCGCTCCTTGAGGAAGTTCTAAAGTGCCTCTTCTGCAAGCTGTATGTCGAGGTGGGAGCGGCTGAAGAGATTTCGGCAGGGGCGGACTCGTTCGAACGCGCTAGGCATCTCCGGAGTGTATTCGCGCGGGTGCGTGGGGACTTTCCTGATCTTTTCGAACCTGATACCGAGATTCTTCTCGATCCGGAAGCGATCCGCTTTGTTCTCGCCGAGTGCGCATTTTCGCTCATTGATGCCGAAAGCGATCCCATTGGAGATGCGTTCGAGGTATTTGTAGGCAGCGAGTCACGTGGGAGGGCAGGACAGTTTTTTACTCCCCGCGTGGTAACCGACCTGCTAGTCGAGGCTGTAGACCCAAAGCCGGGCGAATTAGTGATTGATCCGGCCTGCGGTGCGGGCGGCTTCCTGACCTCAGTGGCTCGGCACTACGTCGCAAGGGGCACCGATGCGAAGAATTTGTCATCGCTCGTTTCGCGAGACTTCTTCGGCATCGATAAAGATGAGTATCTAGTTAAGCTCGCGAGGCTTCATGTCTCACTGCTTAGTGGCGGGCACCCCCACATCGCATGTGCCGATAGCATCGCGCTTCAAGATGGATCGAGAGCGTTTGGTGAACACTTTCCGAAGGAGGGGTTTGATGTTCTCCTGACAAATCCACCATTCGGGACGCGAATCGTCGCTGCGAAGCCTGAGGTGCTGCGCACTTTTGAGCTCGCGCGTAAGTGGCGCTATGACAAAGCATCTGATACTTGGGGCCCAACGAGTGAGATGCAGGCGCAAGTTCCTCCCCAAGTCTTGTTCGTGGAGCGTTGTTTGTCGCTGCTCAAGCCAGGTGGACGGCTCGGAATGGTGCTCCCCGAGAGCGTGCTCTCAAACAAATCATACCGCTATGTAACTGAATACCTGTTGGCTAAGGCGGATGTGCAGGCGGTGATGGGCATGCCCGAAGCCCTCTTTAAGACGTCAGGTAAGGGCGGCACTCACACAAAAACTTGCCTGCTCGTTGCGGTGAAGAACGGCGGCGGCAGACAGCGTGGAAACTCGGTATTTATGGCCGAGGCGAAATGGTGTGGCCATGACTCCCGTGCCCGCACAATCCCGAAGAATGACCTACCCGCAATCGCGGGCAACTTGAAGGCAGCCCGCACAGGCAACACACTCAAACCGTCTAGTCGAGGCTTTCTTATCGGCAAATCAGAGATCTCAAACAACGTTCTATGCCCTCGATACTACGACCCACAAGTTGATGCGGACCTCAACGCGCTAAAGGCCACGCATGACCTCTTACTCTTCGGTGACCTTGTTAGCTCCGGCACGTTTGCAGTGGCCACCGGCGACGAACTGGGGAAACTTGCTTACGGAACTGGTGATATCCCCTTCGTCCGAACATCGGACATAAGTAATTGGGAGATAAAGGCTGACGCGAAGCACAGTGTCGATCGAAAGATCTACGAGTCCTTCCGCAAGAAGCAGGACGTACGACCGTTAGACATTCTTATGGTAAAAGATGGCACCTACCTTATCGGTACCTGCGCGGTTGTGACAGAAGAGGACCGCGAAATCGTCTACCAGAGTCACATCTATAAGATCCGCGTTCAGGCCAACCAGCTCGGCCTAACTCCCTTCCTGCTCATCGCTGTACTAAGCTCACCAATTGTGCAGCGACAAATTCGGTCCAAGCAGTTCACCCAGGACATCATCGACAGCCTCGGGGAGCGAATTCGCGAGCTAGTTCTACCGATACCCAGGGCGTCCGACGCTCGCGAGCGAATTGACGCAGCCGTAAGGCAAGCGGTTCAAAAGAGGATTGAAGCAAGAGCACTCATGAAACAAGCGAAGCAGGCGGTTACGGAAATTTCGAACTTACTTCAGACCCAGCCCCTCGCTTCGTAATTGCTTGCAATGCGCCGTAGGAGTGCTCGAATCTCCGTTATGCCCATGCTGCCTTGAATGCGATTTCCATCCGCCGAGATCCAGCTGATATTTCCGGCGGTATGTCCCGATCCTGTGAGACTTGCCGGCGCGTCAAGTTTTAGCGGGTTGAGATGTGCTACCTGAAACTCTGATCTCCCATGCGAGGGATTCTCAAGTGCTTCGTGAAAAGCTAGAAAGGAAAGGGCATCGAGCGTGATTGGACAGCGAAAGGTCTCAAGCGGTTGAGGAAGAAAACCTTTTGCCTGTAGAATGTCTCTCGATTCCTTTGGGAATCCTTCGAACGCGCAAAGCTGCGTAATAAGAGTGTGCTCGATGGCTATGCACGTTCGCCTGTCGGCGAACTGCACCGACCGAGGGTGCGTTTCCCATCGCTTCTCTCGATTCGTCTTGAACTCGCCGGTTAGTGCGCGATCTGTGAGGTACGTCTTAACCACTACCTTCCGGTCAAGAACTTTCGCAAAGAACTCAGCGTCCGGGCTAGAAGCCGAGTCCGTCAAGAACTGGCGAAGCCTGAGTGTCCGCAACATCGTCTCGGTAGATATCCAGACGAGATTCTGACGCCGATGAATCCTTGTACTGGAATCATTGGGCTCCGGACGTGTCGCGTAATCAAGCGGAACCTCATACGGTAACAGGCAGTGTTCAAAACACAGTTTGAGCGCCTGCTCGTGGTCCGGGTCGTCCAGCCAGCCGTCACTCAGATGGGTTGTGAGGTCCCGCGCTATGTCCAAGCATTCGTCGAAGGAGCACCAGCGCGGATCGCCAGTTAGCTGCTCAAACCATCGCACGCGGTACTTCGTGGTTTCGATCGCAGGCACCTTCACCAACTCAATTAAGAAGACGTGGCGCAACAAGGCGTTTCCGAGACTTCGGTAGTGTTTGTCTCCCAACCGCTCCCTAAGCAGTCTCAGGGGTTCGCTCACGACGGGGTCGGCCTCGAATATGGGCCAAATTTCTTGATGGAGCTGACGTAGGTTGAATCGGTCCGCCGTCGCAAACCGTTCGAAAATCTGCTGGATCATCGGACTGGAACCTTGACGAGCGCCCGATCAAGCTGAGTTACGAACGCTGGTAGGGAAACCTCAAGAGCACCGCACCAAGCTCGAAGCTCGATAATGTCAAGGCGGCGCTCACCTCGCTCACACTTGCTGACGAAGGATTGTGTCGTGGAGAGGCGCACTGCGAGTTCCTGCTGCGTGATGCCTGCGCGCACCCGCGCTCTTTTGAGATGATTTAAGAACGCGCTGTACTCTTTGGAGAAAAGAGACTTTCGCATTTATGAGTGGATAAGCACCGCGCGGGATCGTACAGTCGGATTTGGCATAGTCCAAATCCGACTGTGACATGGCCAACCTTCCGCTGGCCAAGTGGCCCCGCTTTCGTGAGCTGATCGGCTGACGTAGACGACACCCGTCACCGTCGCCACGCCGACTCGTCTCCGACGAGCAACGCACACGACATCAGCCAATTGATATCGGGTGGCAGCGCACCAATCGATGCCAACGCCCAAAGTATTTTCACCTAATTATTGCTCATGTTTTCACAACCAGTACCGCATTTTACACGTTTCGACACCTTCGCCTGCACGCCGATTACACGCCTTTTCACGTCCCGAAACTTCGTCTACACGTCTCCAACACGACTTTTCACCATTGACGTGTATTTGTGGTTTCGCTGGACGCGCATGGGCTGAATACCCCCGCCCTTGACTACGAAACGATCCTCCTCTTAGGAGTTCGGAAGTCGGACAATCCAAACTTTTTTCGAGGAGGTTGAGGTGGCACGCAAGGGAATCGCGCAGCTTGAGGAAGAAAACGACAAGCTGTGGCAAGAGAACGCCCGCCTATGGGAAAAAAACGAGCGGCTGGCTGGCATGGTCGATAAGTACCAGGCCAGCGACGAAGAACCCGGCGATGAGCTAATCGACGACGATTTGGACGAAAGCGACGACGACGAAACAAAAGAGAGCTGAGGCGTCGTTGCAAACGAAGTGTTGGACGAGCGCGGGGAATCGGTGATTCCCTTCCCGTTCGGCGAGATCTCCGACGAGGATACAGCCCTCGATTGGTGGGAGCAGACGTTCGCTGCGTCCTGCGCGGAGCTTGGCATCCACGCTGACGCCGCAGCGTTGGTTCGAACCGTTGTATCGAGCCTGCGGGAAATTCGCCAGGCGTCTCCCGACCGAACGCTCTCGCTCACCGAAGCTGCCCAGGAAACGGGCTACAGCCCAAAGCAGGTCGGACGCTGGGTTCGCTCCGGTCAGATCGAGAATGCGGGAAGCAAGATCGCTCCACGCGTTCGCCGAAGAGACTTGCTCCACCGGCGAAAGCGTCCCTTGCCGCTCCCCTCGCCAGTGCGCATCGTTGAATCTGCACAGGACATTGCGCGGTCCGTCGCCAACTCCGCAAAGGGGAAACGCGATGGATAACGCAACGAAGGAAGGCTGGAGCTACCGGTCCGGCGAGAAGGGCACGAATCGAGTGCGCGCGTACGAGAAGGGAGGCCAATCCTTTCTTGAGTTCTACGAACGCCAGCCCAACGCCGAGCCGGTACGCAAACGGGTTTCTCTCGGGAAGAGTGACCGGCAACACGCCAAGCTCAAGGCGGACGAGCTGGCAGCGGCACTGCGAAGGGGAGAAGCTCCGCAGGCGTCAGCACTGACCCTGCATGCGCTTTTTTACAACTGGTACTTGAAGGAAGTGACGCCCGGCAAGTCGCCTGGCAAGCAGGCGCACGACGCTATGTGCGCCGAGATGTTCTGCCGCTGCTTCGGAGCTAAACGTCACCCGAGCACGCTCAATGTTCGCGACTGGCAGAAGTTCATCCGCGAGAGGCAGAGCGGCGCGTTGCGTCCGGCCAGCCGGGAGGATCTACCGGTCAAGCCGGTGGGCGAGAGGCAGGCCCGCTACGATCTCAAGTATCTGATGGCGGTGCTCAACTTCGCGACGACGGCACGGGATGACCGGGATGTGCCGCTTCTCACCCATAACCCTCTGAAGGGACTGCCCTACCCTTCCGAGACCAACAGCCCGCACCGTCCGATGCTGGCGGACGAGCAATACGGAAAAATGCTCTCCGTGGCGCGAGAGGTTCACCGTCTATGCGAACCGTTTTTTATCCTGGTTCACGAGACAGGACACCGCGCGGCTTCAGTGCGGCATCTCCGCTGGTCGGACATCGATCTTGAAAAGAAAGTCGTCCGGTGGCGGGCCGAGAACGACAAGATCCGATTTCTGCATACCACGCCTTTGTCCAACAGGGCCGCCGAGGCGCTGGACCGGCTCCAGAAGGCAGAGGGAGCCATCGGTGAGCATTGGATATTCCCGTCGGATACGAACCCCTCACGGCCGCTGCCATGCCATACAGCCAACAAATGGTGGAGACGGGCGGAAGCAAAGGCCGGGATCGAGCATGTGCATGGAATGGGCTTCCATTCGGCCCGCCGGAAGTTCGCGTCTGAGTTGAAGGACACGAATCTCCGAGACCTCGCCTACATGGGAGGTTGGAAAAACCCGCAGACCGTGCTCCTGGTCTATCAGCAGCCCGATCTGGAGCTGCAGCGAGAGGCGCTGACTACACGCAGGAAAATGAGCGCTACGGGCTAGCCCGGACCAACCGACACCACGAACCGACACCTGGGCGGTTCAGTCCCAAAAAGAAGAAATCCCGCTGCGTTCTCTAAACGCAAACGGGATAACGCCTTCTCGAACGGATGGGGTGGGATTCGAACCCACGGTACGCTTTCACGTACACACACTTTCCAGGCGTGCGCCTTAAACCACTC